>NZ_JARVSN010000002.1:0-214984 GCF_030209165.1 Pseudomonas sp. fls2-241-R2A-110
GGTTACTTGGGGCTTTTCCAAGTGACCCGCTGTAAAAGCGGAACCAATAGCCGCCGTTACCGCAAAAACGGATATGCCCCCAATCCCAATCCCAACCCCAACCCCCAAAGCCTTTCCGCTTCAAACCGCCGCAACATAAGGCACCCGATTCAACCGCTTATTGAACTCCAGCCACCCCCCCAACAACCCCATCAACCCAGCCCCCACCAACGCAGTGAAAACCTGCATGGCAAAGGCATCATCAGTCATGGCATTGACCATATCCGCCAATGGCGCCAGCAACACACCGAGGCAAAACACCTCCAGCGAATAGCGCCCCATCCGACAGCATTGCTGCGCCAGCCAGTTGCGCGTCCAGCCCCTGTCCGGCAACAGCTTCGCCGCCACATACGCCAACGCCAGAAAATGCAACAGCCGCACGGGCGACAGATCCGTCTTGCTGATCGGGTACAGCAGATTACTCAGACTGGCCGGCATCAGCGCATCGTGGATGTGCGGCCAACGCCACAAGACAGTAATCACACCCGTCACCACCACATACACCGCCGCGCTGACAAACAACGGCCGGCGCAGCAACGGACGAGTGTCGACCTGCCGTGGCCGCTGCCCATGAATCGCCGCGGCACCGCCGAGCACAAACAGCAACTGCCACGTGACCGGATTGAAATACCACACACCATCCTTGATCGCCGCCAGGTTCCAGCCAAACGACGGCGCCAGCAGGTACACCGTCAACGACACCGCAACCACCGCCCAGGCCTTGCGCACCAGCATCGGCAGCACCAGCGGCAACCCGGCCAGCAGCACGATGTACAGTGGCAACGGGTCCATCAGGTTAGGTTTGAAGCGCAACAGCAACTCATCCGTCAACGCTTGCTGCGGGTTGGTGATGAAGTGATGCAGGCCCATTTCCTCGACCAGGTCGCGGGTTTCCACGTGGCTGTTGGCGAAGAACACAATGCCCATCAGCATCGCCAGCAGGAAAATATGCACCACATACAACACCCAGGCGCGGCGCAGAATTTTCACGCAGGCAATCAGAAATCCGTCGCGCGCCAGGATCTTGCCGTAGGCCAGGACGGCTGCATAACCGGCGAGAAACACGAAAATTTCCGCAGCATCGCTGAAGCCGAAATTGCGCAGGGTGATTTGACCCAGCGGGTTGTGGGGCACGTGATCCCAGAAAATGAAGATCAGCGCCAGGCCCCGGAAAAAGTCGATTCGGTGATCGCGTTCAGTCGTCATGGCTACGGGCTCTTGAACGGGTTGAATTAGAAGCGGTCGGCGCTGAAAAAAGGTGGCGCGCCGCACATTGGCGGCGCGCAGGGTGCAGGGATTCGCCGTCAATTGCAAAGCGTGGATATTACGGGATGTCTCTGGACATCGCCGGCCAACAACCGCTTGTCTAAAAGACGTGCAAGCCTGCTATCTCTGAGTAACGTCAGAGTTCAAAGCTCTACCGATTGAAGGCGGAATTCCTCCAGAGGCGCCGGAATGAAGATCAGCGAATGGCTCGACAAAGAGCTCACCGGCCGTCAGGTCTGGCTGTTGTTTCTTTTTGCGACGCTGATTTACATCCTCCCGTTGATCCTCGCGGACTTTCCCTACATCGACGACAACTGGCGCACCCTGGCCGCGGGCACAGGCTGGGCGGGCGAGGGGCGTCTGTTCGCGCAATGGTTCTACAACGTCCTGACATTCAGCGGTGCCGCGCCCAATATCTTCCCGCTGCCCCTGTTGGTCGTTACGCTGGCCATGAGTGCGGCGTTGACCCGCCTGACGTTCCACTACTTCCCTGAACCGACGCTTGCCCATTGCCTGGTGGTGTTGCCACTTTGGTACACCCCGTTTTTTCTGCAGAACCTGTCCTATCAATATGACGGGCCGACCATGGCGCTGAGCGTTGTCGCGGTGATTTACGCGATCACCTATCGAAGCCCTTCACCCGTCCGGCGATGGGTCGTGCCGGCCGTGCTGATCGCGTTGGCCGCCGGCTTGTATCAGGTCAGTATCAATGTGTTTCTCGGGCTCTGTTGTCTGGAGTTGCTGCGCGGCGCCAACGACAAATTACCCTGGCCGGCGTGGCGCGCAATGATTGGCTGGAAAGTCGCGCAGACGGTGCTGGCCTGGTTGATCTACTACGCCACGGCCTATTCCTACATGACTCAGAACCGAACCGGTTTTTTGAACGGGGCGGCGGCACCGCTGCTGCAAATTGAGGTGAATGCGGGGCGGGTCCTGGAAAAAGTCGTGCTGCTGTTTCATGGCGGGTTGGCCTGGGTGTTCGCCGGATTGTTGTTGTGCGCCATTGCGGGTGCCGTGCGTGTGGGGCAGCACGTGATGGAGCGACCCGACACTGGCCTGAAGAAAAGCGTGATCGGCCTGCTGTGTCTGTTACTTCTGCCCATGCTGATGTTGCTGGTGCCGGGCGCAACCTTGTTTTTCCGCGACTTCAACGAAGGCGCCCGAACGTTGATGGGCTTTGCTGTGGTGCTGGTGCTGCTGTTCTACCTCAGCCATCTGGCGCTTGCGCCGGCACACGGAAAACTGCCGCTGCTGTTGCTGGTCCCCTTGCTGGCAATGCTCTCGCTGTCCTTCGCTTACGGGCGAGTACTGACACAGCAAAAAACCTTCGCGACTCAGGCGCTGTTTGCCCTGAGTGCCGACATCGCCTCCCGCCCGGCATTGCGCCAAGCCAAGCGTATTTACCTGTCGGTGACGTACTCCGACCACTGGCTGGTGTCAGCTGCCGGGACGTTCAAGCAGATGCCGGTGTTGCACTATTTGTTGAACAACGACTTCTACATGCTCGCCGAAAACCTGCCGAAAACCGGCATCACCAACGTGGTCCGGGAAAACGAACGACGCAATGCCACGCGGGTCGGCTACCTGGGTTATCCGCCGCTGGTGGACACGCTGTTCTATCGCATTTATCTGCTGGGTGATTACGGCTTCATCGTTATGAAAGAACCGGTTCCGGTTAAAGCGCTTGTGTGGTGAATGCATGACCGTTGGTCTGGGAGAGTGCGCGACCTGTTATTTCTGACAGTAGACGCCCATCGGCCCTGACTTTAGGTTTGAAACACCCCAGAAACAGCAATAGGCCAAGGATCGGACATGAAAGCTTTATGGAAAGAGTTTTCCACTTTTGCGGCAATTGGCGTCGCCAATACGCTGATTCATTGGCAGATGTTTTACGTACTCGTCACCGCGGCCGAGTTCAGTCAGGCCGCCAGTAATTTTTCGGCATTTTGCGTCGCCGCGACATTCTCGTTTTATGTGCACGTGCTTTACACCTTTGAGGCCGGCGCGTCTGCACTTCGTTATCTGGTGTATGTGTTCTTTATGGGGGTAATGAGTTACCTGGTCGGACATTACGCTGATGTCTGGAAAATACACGGGCTGGTGACTGTCGCATCTTTCTCGTTGTTGAGCCTGATCTGCGGATGCTTCTTTTCGAGACTTGTTCTGTGTAGTGAGCGTGAAGCGTGAAGGTATCGCCTCGATTTGCCGATAGAGCGGCACTGATTTCGGTGGTGGTCATTGCGTTGATCGTCAGGTTCCACGCTATTAGCGTGCCCGCTGTCTGGTATGACGAGGCCTATAGCCTGTTCCTTGCCGAGGGATCGCCCTCGTATATCTGGTCCACGACGGCTCTGGATGTTCATCCACCGCTTTACTATGTGTTGCTGCATTACTGGATGCTGGTGTTCGGTAATGGTGTCTTGTCTGCCCGATCCCTGAGTGCACTGGCCGATTTAGGCACATTGTTGCTATGCATAAAATTGATGAGCCTGGTGGCGACACGAAGGGCGACCTGGATTGCTGCTCTGCTGTTGGCATTGCTGCCTATATCGGTTCGTTACAGCCAGGAAATCCGGATGTATACGTTGCTCGGTTTTTGGCTCATGGCCGCGACCGTGGCGTTGGTATGCTGGGTCAATTCACCGCAGCAAAAGCGCTTTGCGGTCTTGTATGTGCTGCTGATGACGGCTGCTTTTTACACGCATTATTTCGCAGCGCTGTGCGTTGTGGTGCATTGGCTTTTTTGGTGTCAGACGCGCGGATTGTCCATTCGCACATGGGTACTGGCCAACAGTGCAATCGTCGCGCTGTACCTTCCTTGGGTACCGAATCTCTCTCACCAACTGCTGCAGGGAGAAGGGCTCGAATGGATACCACGTCTGACTTGGCAGAGTGTGCTCACAGCCGGTTGGCAGTTCACAGTGATAAGTGATTCGGTGCCAGCGTTGTCCTGGTGGCGTGTCGTGGCGACACTATTGATCCTTGCTTGCGCAGTGTTGGTAATGGTGGAAGAGCAGCCCAAGCGTCATTACAGAGTGTTGCTGGTTAGCTATTTTTGGGTGCCAGTCCTGTGCGTATTGCTGCTTTCGCTGTTCAAACCGTTATTTTTTGCTCGATACCTTGTGTTCGCAGCTATCGCGTTGCCCTTGATCGTCGCACTTGCTCTGGATGCATGGGGGCGCAGATCCAGGACGCTTGTCTTTGCCGTTGTGGCACTGCTTGTCTTTGGAGAATCTCAGGGATTGCGGGCGGTATACGCACAGACGGATGAGATGGGCGGTACAGACGTTCGACAACAGGGACGGCTGGACATCTTGGCGGCTGGCATCGCTCAAGAGAGCCGGTCGGATGATGTGATAGTGATCGATGGATTGTTTTGGTACTTGCCGTTCATGTACTACAACACGAGCGGCATCCAACCGAGGATTTACGTTTACAAGTCCCCGACTGGCGAAGCGTGGGGGCCCTCCAGGTTTGGCGGCTGGGCGTTGGTTTCTCAGCGTGCAGTCGATAGGTCTTTCAATGATTTTTCGGCTTTGGAACTGACGGCCAAAAGGGTTTGGTGGATTACGGGTTTTACCAGGGCTGAACATTCCGGGCTGTTTCCAAAAGGCTGGAAACAAAAGTTGTCATTGAAGGAGGGGTATGTCGAAGCGCGTCTGTTCACGCTCAATACAGCGCCAACCTCTCCCGGGGCTGACGCGCAACCATTTCTCACGCAGCAACCACCTCATTCGGCTCAAAACTATCCGCCCGCGCCATCTGCCACATCCGCGAGTAGAACTCGCCGTTCACTTCCCCAGTGAGCAATTCCCCCGGCTTCAAGAACACATGCAACTGCGAGAACAACTTGATCTCGGTCGCCGACATGCGTCGCACCAGATGCTTGGCCGACAACTGTGACGGGTGATCGAGCCCGGCCGCCGCGAGCATTTCCGCCAGGGCCTTGAGCGTGTTGCGGTGGAAGTTGAAGACACGCTGTGCCTTGTCCGGAACTACCAAAGCGCGCTGACGCAAGGCGTCCTGTGTGGCGACACCGGTGGGGCATTTGTTGGTGTGGCAGCTTTGCGACTGGATGCAGCCGATGGCGAACATGAAGCCGCGTGCCGAGTTGGCCCAATCGGCGCCGATGGCCAGCACGCTGGCAATGTCGAAGGCGCTGACGATTTTGCCGCTGGCGCCCAGTTTGATTTTGTCGCGCAGGTTCAGGCCCACCAGGGTGTTGTGCACGAACAACAAGCCTTCGCGCATCGGTACGCCGATGTGGTCGGTGAATTCCACCGGGGCGGCGCCGGTGCCGCCTTCCTTGCCGTCGACCACGATGAAGTCCGGGAGGATGCCGGTTTCCAGCATGGCCTTGGCGATCCCCATGAATTCCCACGGGTGGCCGAGGCAGAACTTGAAGCCCACCGGTTTTCCACCGGACAGCTCACGCAATTGCTGGATGAAATGCATCAGTTCGATCGGCGTGGAAAACGCGCTGTGGCGCGACGGTGAGATGCAATCTTCGCCCATCAGAATGCCGCGGGTTTCGGCGATTTCCTTGGTGACCTTGTGCTTGGGCAGGATGCCGCCGTGACCGGGTTTGGCCCCTTGGCTCATCTTGATTTCGATCATCCGCACTTGCGGCGTCTGCGCCTGGGCGGCGAAGCGTTCCGGGTCGAAGCGTCCGTCTGCGGTGCGGCAGCCGAAATAGCCGCTGCCCAATTCCCAGGTCAGGTCGCCGCCGTTTTCCCGGTGATAGGCGCTGATGCTGCCTTCACCCGTGTCGTGGGCGAAGTTGCCGAGTTTGGCGCCCTGGTTCAACGCGCGAATGGCGTTGGCGCTGAGCGAGCCGAAGCTCATCGCCGAGATGTTGAACACCGACGCCGAGTACGGCTGGGTGCACTGCGGGCCGCCGACGATGACCCGGAAACCGCTCGGGTCGCTCAACGGTGCCGGACGCATGGAGTGGCCAATGAATTCGAAACCCGATTGATAAACATCGATCAGCGTGCCGAACGGTTTGTCGGCGGTTTCATTTTTGGCTCGCGAATAGACCAGTGAACGCTGGGACCGCGAGAAGGGCAGGGCGTCGCTGTCGGATTCGAGCAGGTATTGGCGGATTTCCGGGCGAATGCCCTCCACCAGGTAGCGAATGTTGCCCAGGATCGGGTAGTTGCGGCGCACCGCGTGGGGGCTTTGCAGCAGGTCGAAAAGGCCGATCAGGCTGAGCACGCCCGTGACGGCGGTGATCGGCCAGAGCCAGTCGTGTTGCAGAAAAGGCAGGCTGGCGAGGGTGAAGATCACGCAAGCGGCAAAGAAGGCGTAGCGGCTCAGGAGTGACAGGCTCATACGGTTTCCTTGGGTTCGGACTCAATAATTTCAACGCACAGAGGCATGGATACAAACACAGATCCTTGTAGGAGTGAGCCTGCTCGCGATTGCGGTGGTTCAGTCGACATCAATGCTGAATGAAAGACCGCGATCGTCGGAACGCCGCCCGGAGCAGGCTCGCTCCCACAGAAAAGCAATGCACTGTCTAATCAGGCATTCTGCGCCTGGAGAAAAATCGAAAACAGCTCGGACTGGGATTTGATCCCCAACTTGCTGTACATGTGTTTCTTATGGACTTTCACGGTTTCTACAGAGATTTCCAGCTTACGGGCGATTTCTTTACTGGAGCAACCGCTGAGCATCAAACGGCCGACGTCCAGTTCTCGCGCAGTCAATTGCGTGCCTTTGAGTTGCTGCACCGAAGCCTCCAGTTGCACCCGCCAGTCACCCTGCGGCGGGGTGGGCGCAAGGGCCACGACTTCGTTGATTTCGTAGGGCAGGCGTTGGCGCAACAGGCCCAGCACCCAAGGCTGGATCAGCGACAACAAGGCAATCTGCTGGCCACTGAAACGCTGCTGGCTGCCCAGTGACAGGCACAGCGTGCGGTCGCCTTCGAGCTGGCAATTGAACTGGATTTCATCGGCCACGACATTCAGACGAAAGTAGCGCTGGTAATACTCGGTCAGCTCGAAGTGCTCCGGCGCCACTTCCGACAACCGATAGAGGCCGGTGCGCGATTGCTCACGGCAGGCGATGTAGAACGGATCCAGCAAGTACAGG
Source organism: Pseudomonas sp. fls2-241-R2A-110 (assembly GCF_030209165.1). Classification (NCBI taxonomy): domain Bacteria; kingdom Pseudomonadati; phylum Pseudomonadota; class Gammaproteobacteria; order Pseudomonadales; family Pseudomonadaceae; genus Pseudomonas; species Pseudomonas sp. fls2-241-R2A-110. The sequence continues at coordinate 7,402 of NZ_JARVSN010000002.1, forward strand.
CCGCGCAGGTAATCCTGGAAGAGCTGATCCGGGCTGCCGTCCAGTCCGGGGCATTCGGCGAACACTTGCGGGTGCTGGTCGGCGCTGAAAAGCAGGGCCACCCAGCTGTCGAAGGTCACGTACTGATCCAGCAGGCGCACCAGTTGCGTCCAGAAATTGGGCTTGTCCAGCGCGTCGATCAGTTGTCCGACCGAGCGGTGCCAAGCGATGTCGTCTAACGAAAGTGTCATGCCTCTACCCCTATCGGGTTACCCCAGCGGCGTGATTCCCCGGCCCGCTGCTTGCTGCGCATACTGGCGCACAGACACAGACCGGGCAATCTTTCTGCCGCCCGGCCCATCACAAGGACTCCCCATGAAAGTCGAACTCGCCCAGTTGGCGGGCCGTGACAACGGCACTGCGTACAACCTCGAACGCGCCTTGGCGGCGATTGCTGCCTGCGCTGGCGACACACAACTGATCGTCTTCCCGGAAACCCACCTGATGGGCTTTCCCACCGCCGCCACCGTGGACCAGACCGCTGAACCGCTCAACGGGCCTACTGTCAGCGCCATTGTGGCGGCTGCCCGCGAACGCAACATCGCGGTGGTGATCGGCATGGCCGAGAACGACAACGGCCGTTTCTACAACACCACGCTGCTGATTACTCCCGAGGGCATCGCGCTGAAATACCGCAAGACGCACTTGTGGGCTTCGGATCGCGGCGTGTTCGAGGCCGGTGACCGTTACGCCACCTGCCAGTGGAACGGCGTGCGGGTCGGCCTGCTGATTTGCTACGACATTGAGTTCCCGGAAACCGCCCGCGCCCTGGCGCAGCTGGGCGCCGAACTGCTGATCGTCACCAACGGCAACATGGACCCTTACGGCCCGACTCACCGCACCGCGATCATGGCCCGGGCCCAGGAAAACCAGGCGTTCGCGCTGATGGTCAACCGCGTGAAAGACAGCGACGACGGGCTGGTATTTGCCGGTGGCAGTGCGCTGGTGGATCCGCTGGGCACGTTGCTGTTCGAAGCCGGACGGGAGGAGGGGCAGTTTGCGGTTGAACTGGATTTCAGCCAGTTGGAAGCGGCACGTAAGGACTATCGGTACCTGGATGATCAACGGCTGAAGTTGCCGGGGGAAATCGTCGAGCAGACTTCTGGCGTTCGGGAGTTGCTGATTCCTAAAAACTGAAGATGACTGATCCTAAAAACTGAAGATGACCGATCCTAAAAACTGAAGATGACCGATCGTTCCCACGCTCCGCGTGGGAATGCATCAACGGACGCTCCGCGTCCGCTTTTGGGACGCGGAGCGTCCCCGGCTGCATTCCCACGCAGAGCGTGGGAACGATCATTTAGCGCCGAACTCGGCTCTGCCATAAATCTAATAAATTCGGAGTAGTCGCTCATGGCTCGTTTGCAACGCACCCTGTCATTGGGTTCGGTGGTGCTGTTCGGCATTGCCTACATGACGCCGATCATTGTGCTCGGCACTTTTGGCATCCTCGCTCAATCCACCGCCGGCATGGTGCCGGCCGCGTACCTGGCGGCGCTGGTGGCGATGTTTTTCACGGCCATGAACTACGGCCGAATGGCGTCGGCGTTCCCCGTCGCCGGTTCCGCCTACAGTTATGTGCGCAAAGCGATCAGCCCCAAACTCGGATTTATCGCCGGGTGGGCCGTGCTGCTCGATTACCTGTTCCTGCCGATGGCAATCTGGCTGATCGGTGCGGCTTACCTCAACTCCGCGTTCCCGGCTGTGCCGCAGCGGCGGTGAAAAGAAGGGGCTGCGTGAGTTCGTGCTGTTCCTGTTGTTCCCGTTCATTGGCCTGGCCGCCGATTTGTGGCTGATGGTCAGCCTCGATCACCTGGCGATTTACCTGGGCTTGAGCTGGCTGGCGATTGGCGTGGCGTACCTGGCGGTGTTGACCAGTGGTTTCCGCCGCCAGCCTCCGGAGATGGATTTCCAGGAAGCCACCTGACCTCCGGACACTGCATAACCCTGTGGGAGCGACGGTGTTCAGGCGGCGGGTTTTGTCTGGTGCATGGGCAACTCGACCCGGAACGTGCTCCCGGCACCCACCTCGCTACGCACTGTGATATCCCCCCGGTGCTTCTTCACAATGCCATAGGACAGGGACAAGCCCAGCCCCGTCCCTTGGCCCACCGGTTTGGTGGTGAAGAAGGGGTCGAATATTTTTTGCAGGGTGTCCGGCGCGATACCCGAGCCGGTGTCTGCCACCTCGATCCAGACCTTTTGCTCCTCAACCCCGGTACGCAATGTAATGGTGCCGCGTTGCGGTCCCATTGCCTGCGACGCGTTGACGATCAGGTTCATGATCACCTGATTGATTTGCGACGGCAGGCACTCGATGTCGGGCAACACCTGATATTCCTTCAGCACATCGGCCTTGTACTTGAGTTCATTGGCGACGATGTTCAGGGTCGATTCGATGCCCTGTTGCAGATTGGTCCACTGCCATTCCTGATTCGAGTCCACGCGGGAGAAGTCCTTCAGGTCCTTGACGATCTGCCCGACGCGGTTGATGCCGTCCTTGGATTCCTTGATCAGTAACGGAATGTCCTCGCGCAGAAACTCCAGCTCGACCCGTTCGCGTAATTGCCCAAGCCGTTCGAGCACCTCGCTTGAGCCAATCGCCTCTTCGGCATCGCGATAGGCATCGAGCATGGCCTGCAGTTGCTTGAAGTAACCCTCGAGGCTGCCGAGGTTGGAGGAAATAAAGCCGATGGGGTTGTTGATTTCATGGGCGACGCCGGCCGCCAACTGACCGAGGGAGGCGAGTTTTTCCGATTGCACCAATTGCGATTCAAGCTGTTTGCGCTCGTCAATTTCTCGCTGCAACGCCACGCTGGCCTCTTTGAACTCGGCCGTGCGCAGGTTAACCAGGTGCTCCAGATTGCTCATCTGCACAGAGGCCCGTTCAGTCATTTCCCACTTGGTCAGCAGGGTGTTGGCCATCTGCTGGACTTCGATGTTGTCGAACGGTTTTTTCAGGATCAGCAAGCGGTCATGTGCGTGTAGACGCTCCAGCAGTTCATCCCAGGAATAGTCGGAATACGCGGTACACACCACCACTTGCAGGTGCGGGTCTTGCCGCCACAAGTGTTCGATGGTCTGCGCGCCGTCCCAGCCTTCGGGCATGCGCATGTCGACGAAGGCGAGGGCGTACGGGCGGTTTTGCTGCAAGGCCTGGTTGAGAAGTTCCAGGCCTTCCTGGCCGCCGTAAGCCGAGTCCAGTTCGAACAGGGTACCCGCGGCTTTGACTTCAATGCCAAACAGCGCGGCTTCCATTTCGTCCAGTTCGACTTGCTGCACCGCCACGGGCGTGAGGATCTTGCGAAAGTCCTCGTGAATGGACGGCGTGTCGTCGATCAGCAGAATGCGTCGGTTCGAAGGTTCGTTCATGCCTGCTCCGTAACGGTTTTCAGCGGGATCTGCAGGGTGAACAGCGCCCCTTTTCCAGGCCCGTCGCTGTGCGCGCTGAGGTGGCCGTTCATCTCGATAGCCGCCAGGGCGCAACTGTGCAGGCCGAAGCCGTGACCTTCCTTGCGGGTGGTAAATCCGTGAGCAAAGATTCGCGTCATGTTTTCCGGCGCGATGCCTTCGCCATCATCCTTGACGCTGATCTGCAGGGTCGCGTCTTCAATAATTTTCACCCCAAGTGTCATTTGTCGCGGGCGATTGCTGAGGTCGGACATGGCGTATTTTGCGTTGCTGATCAGGTTGATCAGGATCAATAGCAACCGATGCTTGTCCCCCATGACCTGCGGCACGTCGTTGTACTCCTTGATCACCGTCACGTGGTGCCGGGTCAGGGCGCCGGAATTCATGCGCAGGGCGTCTTCGAGCAACTCGCTGATGTGCAGCGGTTCCGTCAGGTTGTTGGCTCCGGCATAGGACTGCTGGGTGGCGACAATGTCCTTGATGTGATCGACGCTCTTGGTCAGTTGGGCGAGTTCGTCGGTCATGCTGTGTTGTTCGAGCGCAATGGCTTCGACCAGTTGGTTCAGGTAGCCGGGCAGTAATTTGCCTTTCTCGTCCAGGGTCAGGAACGTGCCAATGTCGCCAGGATAGGCGTTGATCAGCTGCATCGCCTTGCCGAGACCTTGAGCCTTGCTGCTGCGCAGTTTGCGCGAGACCAGGTCTGCCGAGATGTTCACGCTGTTGAGCACGTTGCCGACGTTGTGCAACACATTGGTAGCGATCTCGGCCATGCCAGCCAGGCGTGCGGTATCGAGCAGTTCACTCTGGGTATCCTTGAGCTCGCGGGTGCGTTCTTCGACCCGGTGTTCGAGGTCGTCATTGGCGGTTTGCAGGGCTTTGTTGACGCGGTTGATCACCGTGAAACTGCGCATCAAGTGAATCGCCATGTACACCAGCAACATCACCAACAGCACGGAAAACACCAGCATGTAGAAGTGGTAGCGCTGATCGATCGCGACGGCCTGCTGTTGATCCTTGTTCAGCAGGTCGGTGATGTCGTCCAGCCGTTCGGCCACGGGAATGGCTTCGATGTTTTCCAGCAAGCGGTTGACCACCGGCTGTTCCCGCAGGATCAGCGCGACGTGATTGCTCAGGATATCGATCGGACGGTGGAACTCCTCCGGCAGGCTCAACTTGTTCACGCTCAGTTTGTTCAGGCCCACCAGGATGTCGGCGGCTTTGTCATCAGAGGTGACCTGGGCAAATTCCAGGCCGCTGAGCAGCAGGTCATAGGTGTCGGTGGCAATGTTTTGCAGCTGCAGTTTGTCGCTGTCCAGCAACTGGGCAAGGGGTTGCTGAATGTCATCTTCGGCGGTCGGCAGAAACGCCAGGGAGTTGCGCAAGACGGCATTGTGCGATTTGAACTGTTCCACCAGCCGGGACTTTTCCTCGAAAGCGCTCAGATAGGCATCATGGCTGGCGCGCCAGAGGGGGGAATCGTTGCGGCCGTGACTGGACTCCATCGTGTCGAACCGCTCCCACAACTGAGTCATCTCGGTCAGCGGCGTGACCAGGGGATCGTAGTTGTGGTTGGTGTCTATCCGGGCCTTGAGGATTTCCGTTTCCCATTGCGCGTTCAGCTGTTTCATCCGGGAAATCAGATACCGGGATTCAGTGTAGGTCAGCGTTTGGTTCGAGCTGGATTTGAGGTACAGAAACAACAGCATCGAGGCCAGTAACAGCGCCGCGATGCCGAGGAGTGCCAGGCTGCTGCGATGGGACATTTTCATAAGGGTTTGCCTTCCCATTCACCGGTCAGGGTCTTGAGGAACTGGATGATCAGGCCCTTGTCGTCTGCGGAGGGGATGCGTCCCAGCTGAAAGGTGAACATCACGTCCACGGCGTCCTCGAGGGTTTTGGCCGAGCCGTCGTGAAAGTACGGCGCGGTCACGGCGACGTTACGCAGGCTTGGAACCTTGAACACGTTGCGGTCCTCTTCGTCCTTGGTCACCAGATAGCGCCCCAGGTCGGTTTCGGTCGGGTTACCCCGCATCTTGAAGTAATCACCCATCACGCCGAACTTCTGGAACATGTTGCCGCCGATGTTGACGCCTTGATGGCAGGTGATGCAGCCGTAATCCTTGAAGCGTTGGTAACCGTATTTTTCTTCGATCGTGAGAATGTCGGTATTGCCTTTCAGGTATTGGTCGAAACGCGAGTTTGAACTGAGCAGTGTGCGCTCGTAGGTGGCCAGGGCATTTTGCACATTGGGCTGGGTCACGCCGTCCGGGTAGGCGTCGGCAAATGCGCGGTGATACGCCGGGTCGGCCGACAGGGTCTGCACCACGTGTTCCCAGTTGCTGCCCATCTCACTGGGGCTTTGCACCACGGTGTGGACCTGGGTTTCCAGGGTGTCGGCGCGACCGTTCCAGAACTGTCGGAAGTTCAAGCCGGCGTTGAATACGCTGGGGGTGTTGATTGTCACTGGCTGGCCGTTGAAGCCAATGGAAAATGCCTTGTCATCGGCGCCACCGTTTTCCAGGTGATGACAGCTGGCGCAGGACAGGCTGTTGTTGACCGACAATCGGGTCTCATTGAACAACTGGCGACCCAGTTCGACGCGCTGCGGGTTTTGTTCTGGAGCGGCCGGCAGCGGTTTGAGCGGTTCATTCAGCGGCTCGCAGACCGCGCCCGCACTGAGTCCGAGCAAAGGCACCAGCAGCAGGCAGTACAGCAATGGCGACATCTTATGATTCCTTGGCGGATGGCCGAAGCGTCGCTTCAAATCGGTCAGGTGGCTGCGAACGGGGGAGACTTCACCGACGTCATGTACTGCACAAAGGCGTCCGGCTCGACGGCTTTGCTGAAGTAATAACCCTGGCCTTCCTCGCATTGATGAGCCTTTAGAAAATCCAGTTGCTCGAGGGTTTCCACCCCTTCGGCGATGATGGTCAGCTTGAGGCTCTTGCCCAGGCTGATGATCGCGCTGACCAATGCCGCATCGCTGCTGTCGCGGGTCAGGCCGCGAATGAACGACTGGTCGATTTTCAGCACGTTGATGGGGAACCGTCGCAGGTAACTCAGGCTGGAATAACCGGTGCCGAAGTCGTCGATGGCCAGCCGCACACCCAAGTCTTTTATGCGGTTCAGGGCGGAGACGGTGGCATCGACGTTCTGCATCAACACCCCTTCGGTGATTTCCAGTTCCAGCAATGAAGGGTCCAGGCCGGTTTGTTCAAGGACTTGTTCAATGCCTTCGACGAAACCTCGCTGACGAAAATCGATGGCCGATACATTCACCGACATGCACAGCTTGGGCAGGCCCGCGGCCTGCCAGGCGCAGGCTTGACGACAGGCCTGGGCCAGTACCCATTTGCTCAACGGCACGATCAGGCCGCTGTCTTCGGCGACACCGATGAAGTCAGTCGGGTAAACCAGGCCATGCCCGGGCTTGAGCCAGCGAATCAAGGCTTCGGCACCCACCACCTGACCCGTGCCGAGGTCGAGCTTGGGCTGGTAATGCAGCACAAATTCGTCGCGCTCCAGTGCCAGGCGAATCCCTGTTTCGATGCTTTGTTGATCCCGGGCGCGCTGGTTCATTTCGTCGAGGAAGAAGCTGAAGTCGTTCGGGCCGATTTCCTTGATATTGCGCATCGCGGTTTCGGCTTTCTTGATCAGCGCGATGGCATCGAAGCCGTCATCGGGATAAATGCTGATGCCCAGGCTGGCGGTCACGCTCAGGTCATGGCCGGCGATGTGCTGGGGAGCGCGAATGGCGCTCAGGATTTTTTCGGCGATGCCTTTGGTTTGTTGCGGGTGGCGGATATCGGCCAGGATCACCACGAACTCGTCAGAGCCATAGCGAAACACCGAGTCGGACTCGCGCACCGTAGCCACCAGGTTCTGCCCGACCCGTTTGAGCATTTCGTCACCGGCCGGGTGCCCCAATGCATTGTTGATGCGCTTGAAGCGGTCAAGGCCCACAAACATCACCGCCAATTGCTTGTCATGGCGGCGGGACAATGCCAGGGACTGGTTCAGCCGATCACCGAGCAGTGTGCTGTTGGGCAGCTCGGTCAACACGTCGTATTGCAGCAGGTGAGACACCTTGAGTAGTTCGTGGACGCGTGCCTCGATGGTTTGCTCCAGGCTTTGCACTTTCGTCTCGGCGTCCTGGGTCATCTGCCATTTCCAGGTCAGGGCGCTGGCCATCTGGCGGATTTCCACACTGTCGAAAGGTTTTTTCAACACCAGCAATTGGTCGCCATACTCGAGCCGCTCGGCCATTTCTTCCCAGCTGTAATCCGAGAAGGCCGTGCACAGGGCGATTTGCAGATGCGGGTCGACCTTCCAGAGTTGTTCGACGGTTTCCAGGCCGTCCCAACCCGGCGGCATGCGCATGTCGGTGAAGGCCATTGCGTAGGGGCGACCTTCGGCCTGGGCACGCTTGACCAGTTCGAGCGCTTCCTTGCCCTGATAGGCCGAGTCGAGCTGGAACGTCAGCCGGTCAGGCTTGGGCGTGCCGAACAGCGCTTCTTCAGTGCCGGCCAGAGACTGTTCGTCTTCGGTGTCGGGGCCGAGGATCTTGCGAAAGTCCTGATGGATCGAGGGCGTGTCATCAATGATCAGGATGCGCCGGTTGGTCTGCACGGAGGACGTTTTCATCCCTTGTCCTCCGTAGAGTGCGGGTTGTCCCGGATCGGTCCGGTTTGAAAGCTGGCGGGCATGATACTGCCGGCTTTGAGCAAGTGAGCGGCCTGCTGGCTGCTGACCGCTTTGCTGAAGAAGTAACCCTGTGCGTTCATTGGCGAGCCTGTGGCCATCAGCGAACTACGCTGTTCCTGGGTTTCGACACCTTCAGCAATGATTCCGATCCCTACTTCTCGAGCGAAATTGATGATGGCGCGCAATGTGTTGGCGCAAGCCGGATCCCGGGCCGCGGTGTCGATAAACTCCTGGGCGAGTTTCAGGTGATTGACCTGGTAAGTCTTGAGGTAGTCGAACGAGGAATATTCGGTGCCGAAGTCGTCGATGGCGATCTTCACCCCCAGCTCACGCAGGCGCGGCAGCACGTCGTTGTGGGTCCACTTGGTCTGGGCCAGGGTCGCTTCGGTGACATCGAAACGCAGGTCCCAGGGGCACAGTTCATAGCGCGCGGTGGTGCGCAGTACGTCATAGATCAGCTCGGGACCACTCTTGAGCTGGGCCAGTGACAGCTTGATGGCAATGACCGGCGGCGCCATGCCTTCATCGCGCCACTGGCGCATTTGCTGGCAGGCGCGATCCAGTACCCAGTGACCGAGGGCGATAATGGCGCCGGTTTTTTCCGCCGCCGGCAAGAACGCCGGTCCTTCCAGCAAGCCGCGTTCGGGGTGATTCCAGATGACCTGGGCTTCCATGCCGAGGATCTTGCCGCTGCTCAGTTCCACTTCGGGCCAGTAATTGAGCTCTAGCTCTTCATGCTTGATGGCGTCTTTCAAGTCGCTGGCGATGGTCATGCGTTCGACCACCTCCTGATTGATCTCCTCGGAATAGAAGTGGTACTGGTTTCGGCCTTGTTCCTTGGAGCGGTAGAGCGCCATGTCAGCCTGGCTTAGCAGACCGTCGGCACTGGTAATGAGCGGCGAGTAGCTGCTGATGCCGATGCTCACGGAAACGCGCACGTCGTTGCTGGCGAGCAAGTAGGGCAGCACCAGGGCATCGCGGACCTTGGCGGCCAGCGCCGCGGAATGAGTCGGGTCGCTGACGTCCAGTTGCAGGATGGCGAACTCGTCGCCGCCGAGGCGCGCGACCACATCGTTTTCCCGCACGCAGGCCTTGATGCGTCGGGACACCTCTTGCAGCAACAGGTCGCCCACCGGATGACCGAGGGTGTCGTTGATCCGTTTGAAGTGATCCAGGTCCAGGTAGAACATCGCGAACGGTGTGGCCCCCCGACGGGCGGCGGCGAACGCCTGGTGCAAGCGCTCGATCAGGGTGGCCCGGTTGGCCAGCCCGGTCAGTCCGTCGGTGCGGGCCAGCAGGGCGATTTTCTCTTCGGCGACTTTGCGCTCGGTGACGTCGATGATGATGCCTTCGACTTCCAGCAAGCGTCCTTCATCGTCGCGCACCGGGATATAGCGGTTCTCCACCCAGCGCCAGGCACCGTCGCCGGTGCGCATGCGGAACTCGATGGAGGCACCCGCCGCGTGACGGTCCAGCACTCGAGCCATCGCCGTGTCGACTTTCGGTTGATCGTCGGGATGAATCAGCTCCCGGGCCCAGTTGGCCGAGGCGACCAGGTTCGCCGCGACGTGACCGTACTTGGTGATGTTGTGGGAGATGTACATCAGCGGAAACGAGGGTTCGCCGCGCAGGCGATACAAGATGGTCGGGCTGTTCTGCACGATGATGTTGGCATCGGACAGCTCCCGGGTGCGTTCCTCGACCGCCTGCTCCAGCAACGACATCTTCAGCGCCGCGTCTTCGGTCATCTGCCATTTGGCGGTCAGGGCACTGGCTATCTGACGGATTTCAATGGCGTCGAAGGGTTTTTTCAGAATCAGCAACCGATCGCCCAGCTCCAGGCGTTCATCGATGTCTTCCCAGGAATAGTCGGAATAGGCGGTGCACAGGGCCACTTGCAACTTGGGATCGACCTGCCACAGCCGTTCAATGGTTTCCAGACCGTCCCAGCCTGGCGGCATGCGCATGTCGATGAACGCCAGCGCGTAGGGCAGGTCGTTGGCCAGTGCTTGCTCGACCTTGCGCAGGGCTTCAAGGCCCTGAAACGCCGAATCGAGCACGAAGCTTTGCAGTACTGCCGTTGCTTGCATCCCGAACAGGGCTTTTTCGGCGTTGGTCAGGTCTTCGTCATCGATCGATGGCGGACTGAGGATCTTGATGAAGTCCGCATGGATCGAAGCGGTGTCGTCGACGATGAGAATCCGACGATTGGTTCGCGCCAGCAGCGTACTCATATGCGTACGGCCGGAACGGATGCAGTGCGGTGTGATGTACTCATAGGGGCATCCTTTCCCTGATCACGTGGCCATGCGTTACAAATAATGGATCCGAGTGAATGCAGCATAGTCTCCTGTACAGCACTTCGCCTACCCGACTGAAACGAATCATTTCCAGAACAAGTGTGCAAAATCATCTAGCCTGTATCTCAGGCGTGGCCAAAGGGGATTGTTTGGCTGCGACCTGACGCACGATGTACCCGCTTCGCTTGAGGTTATGCCATGGAAGAGCAACTCCCCCCCACGATCACCGATAGACCCAGGGTGTTACTGGTCGACGATGAGGAATCAATCCTCAACAGTTTGCGTCGACTTTTACGCGGCCAGCCCTACGAAGTGTTATTGGCCACCAGCGGTGCCCAGGCGCTGGAAATCATGGCGCTCGAGCCCGTCGACCTGGTGATGAGCGATGCGCGTATGCCCAATATGGACGGTGCGACGCTGCTGGCGCACATTCACCAGCACTATCCCGATACGCTGCGCATTTTGTTGACCGGGTACGCCGACCTGACAACGATCGTCAAAGCCATCAACGAAGGCCAGATTGACCGTTACATCAGCAAACCCTGGCACGATGAGGAATTGCTCCTGACGTTGCGACAGTCGCTGGCCTACCAGCACTCCGAGCGTGAACGGTTGCGCCTGGAACGCGAGACGTGGCATCGCAACGAAGAATTGAAGGTCTTGAACGCGACCCTGGAAAAACACGTCGCGGCTCGTACTTCCGAGCTGCAGCAGACCGCCGACATGCTCGACCTGGCGTACGAAGAGCTCAAACACAGCTATGTCACCGGCACCGAGGTGTTCTCGTTGCTGGCCAACCTGCGCTTGCCGCCTGCCAAGCAGACGAACCGGCAAATCATTGAACTGGTGCGGGTGTACTGCAAACTCCACGGCGTGGACGAGGGCAGCACCCGCGACCTGACCATGGCCGCAGCGCTCTACAACATCGGCAAGCTGAGCTGGACCGACAGCATGATAAGTGCGCCATCGGACCTGCTGCACCACACCGATCGCGAGCGCTATCGCGGTTATCCGAAGCAAAGCGAATCGTTGCTGATGACCCTCGACCCGATGAAGGATGCGGCGCGCTTGATCCTTCACCATCAGGAGCGCTGGGATGGCAGCGGGTTCCCCGACCGGCTCAAGGGCGAGGCGATTCCGCTCGGATCGCGCTGGCTGAAACTGGCGGTGGATTTCATCGAGTTGCAGCGCGGACTGATCCTTGAACGCCAGATGAACAGCGATGAAGCGCTGGTCTATATCCGACAGTACGCCGGGCGACTGTATGACCCGGATCTGGTCGAGGACTTCATTCAGGTCTGCGCCGCTTACCTGAGCGACGTCTCGCTGGCCGATCCGACGGTCAAAGTGCTGACCACCCGTGACCTGGCTGCCGGCATGCTGCTGGCACGCAACCTAAATGCCGATAACGGCATGTTGCTGCTCAACGCGGGCAAGGTGATGAGTGGGCCGCTGATAGAGAAGCTGATCGCTTTCGAGGCGATGGAAGGGGCGAAATACAGCATTTTCGTGAAAGTGCCGGAGGACGTGGAGGGCGTGACTCTTGGGGCGCTGGAGACTGCTCAGCCGCAGCACTGATCCGGTGTGGGAGCGAGCCTGCTCGCGATGCTGACGACGCATTTTTTCAGGTTTACCGCGTCATCGTTCATCGCGAGCAGGCTCGCTCCCACAAAGGGCGCTGTCGTGCTTTGCAGGGGAATTTCGGGGTGACGCAGAACCCGTGCCCATGTGATCCTTTACGCCTTTCATCCCAGGCACTTTTACATTCATGACGCTTTTATCCGCCGCTTCCCCCCGCATCATCCGCATTGCTGCCGCCCTGTTGATCGGTCCCGACGGTCGCACTTTGCTGGTGCGCAAGCGCGGCACCGCAGCGTTTATGCAACCCGGTGGCAAGATCGAGCCCCATGAGCAACCGGTCCAGGCCCTGGCCCGTGAACTGGAAGAAGAATTGGGCCTGCGCATCGACCCCGCCCGCGCGCAGTATCTGGGACCGTTTTCGGCTCCGGCCGCCAACGAGCCGGGCTATGTGGTCCAGGCCGAACTCTTTCAGCTGAGCATCGACGCAGACGTGTCGCCTGCCGCCGAGATCGAAGAGGTGCGCTGGATTGATCCGGCCACCGACGGCGATCTCACACTGGCGCCATTGACACGGGACCTGATCCTGCCGTTTTATCGAGCTTCGCTGACCGCGACCACCTGATCATTCACGGACTAGGATTGCCCCCATGATCCCGCTACAAGACTTGCTGATTTTCGCTGCCGCCGCACTGTTGATGGTACTGACGCCGGGGCCGAACATGATCTACCTGATTTCCCGCTCGATCTGTCAGGGGCGCAAGGCCGGCGTGACCTCGTTGCTTGGCGTAGTCGCGGGATTTTTCGTGCATTTGTTTGCCGCCGCCGCTGGCTTGACGGCGGTGTTTCTGGCCGTGCCGATGGCCTATGAAGTGCTCAAGTGGGCGGGCGCGCTGTACCTGCTGTGGCTGGCCTGGCAGGCCATCAAACCCGGCGCGCGTTCGCCGTTCGAAGCGCAGCAATTGCCGCCGGACTCGTCGCGCAAACTGATCACCATGGGCTTTCTCACCAGTGCGCTGAACCCGAAGATCGCGGTGTTTTACCTGTCGGTGTTTCCGCAATTCATCACCCCTGAGCACGGTTCGGTGTTCACCCAGAGCATCGTGCTGGGCCTGACCCAGATCAGCGTCAGTTTCAGCGTCAATCTGCTGATCGCGATGTTTGCGGCGGGCATCGCGTCCTGGTTCGTCAACAACCCGTCCTGGCTGGCGGTGCAACGCTATTTCATGGGCTTTGTCCTGTCAGCGCTGGCGGTGCGACTGATGCTTGAGCAGCGGCGGATGGCTTGACCATGTGGATTGAGCGACTGGATGCCAGCCATGCCCTGGACTATCGCGCCCTGATGCTTGAAGCCTACGACCTGCACCCGCAGGCGTTCACCTCAAGCGTGCGCGAGCGCGCCACGATGCCGCTGAGTTGGTGGGAGTCGCGCCTGACCGGCAAGCTGGAGGTGGTGTTCGGGGCGTTCGAAGAGGGCAAGCTGGTGGGCATCGTCGGCCTCGCCTTCGAACCTCGGCAAAAGGCCTGGCACAAGGCAACGCTGTTCGGCATGTACGTGTCCGGCAAGGTCCGGCAGCGCGGGTTGGGTTATCGCCTGGTGCAGACGGCACTGGCCGAGGCGCAGAACCATGAACGCCTGAAGCTGATCCAGCTGACCGTCACCGCGGGCAACGAGGCGGCGTTCAACCTGTACCAACGCTGCGGCTTCATTCAGTACGGACTCGAACCGATGGCCGTACGCGTGGGCGAAGACTACTTCGACAAAATCCACATGTGGCGCGAGCTCTGAACCCACCGCAATGATCGTTCCCACGCTCTGCGTGGGAATGCATCCTCTGACGCTCTGCGTCAGTTCGTGAAGCGGAACGCGGAGCGTCCCTGGCGGCATTCCCACGCGGAGCGTGGGAATGATCGCTAGCGCTAGCGGACGGCGCTGACCCCGTCCAGGGTCGAGAACGACGTGTCCTTGGCCGTCAGCAAGAAATCGCGCATGTACGGCGCATCCAGCATGTCTGCGCGAATCCCCGCATACAGCGTCGCAAACAATCCCTTCTCGCCCAGCCGCTTGGCCTTCACATAGCCGCGTGAGCTGTATTCATGCAGCGCCCAATGCGGCATGCCGCAGACGCCGCGCCCGCTGGCCACCAATTGCATCATCATCACCGTCAGTTCCGAGGTGCGGACCTGCGCCGGTTCGATGTCGGCGGGTTCCAGGAAGCGGGTGAAGATGTCCAGTCGATCGCGTTCCACCGGGTAGGTGATCAGCGTTTCCGTGAGCAGGTCTTCCGGAACGATGTAAGCCTTGCTCGCCAAGCGGTGCTGGTTGGCGACCGCGAGCATCGCTTCATAGGTGAACAACGGCACATAGGTGATCCCGGCCAGTTCCAACGGATCGGAAGTCACCACCAGATCCAGATCCCCACGGGCCAGGGCCGGCAGCGGGGCGAAGGAGAAGCCCGAAGCCAGGTCCAGCTCGACTTCCGGCCAGGCATCGCGGAACTGGTCGATGGTCGGCATCAGCCACTGGAAACAACTGTGGCACTCGATCGCCATGTGCAAGCGACCCGCCGTACCGCCCGCCAGGCGTGCGATATCACGTTCGGCACCACGCAGCAGCGGCAAGGTCGCGTCGGCCAGTTGCAGCAGGCGCAAACCGGCACTGGTGAAACGCACCGGTTTGGTCTTGCGCACGAACAGAGGCATGCCCATGCGCTCTTCAAGTTCCTTGAACTGGTGGGACAGGGCTGACTGCGTCAGGTGCAGCCGGTCGGCGGCGTCGACCAGGCTGTCGGCTTCGCGCAAGGCGTGCAAGGTCTTCAGGTGACGGATTTCAAGCACCGGATTGCTCCATGAGGAAAACTTGTGATGAACACGAAAAGGTTGAGTTTGTCTCATGTTGGGTTGGCTGTCGACAATAGCGCCATGTTTTACAGCCTCTTTATAGGAACAAACTCATCATGGCTCTGGCGCACACACTTGGTTTCCCCCGCATCGGCGCGGACCGCGAATTGAAAAAAGCCCTCGAATCCTACTGGAAGGGCGATCTGGACCAGGACGCGCTGAACAGCGTCGGCCGCCAATTGCGCGCCAGCCACTGGCAATTGCAGAAAGACGCCGGCATCGACCTGCTGCCCGTCGGCGACTTCGCCTGGTACGACCAGGTCCTGACCCATTCACTGACCTTCGGCGTGATTCCCGAGCGCTTCGACAGCGCCAAGGATGCCCAAGGCCTGCCGACCCTCGACACCTTGTTCGCCATGGCCCGTGGCGCCACGGCAGCCTGCTGCGGCAGCGAACACGGCACCGCGCAATACGCCCAGGAGCTGACCAAGTGGTTCGACACCAACTACCACTACCTGGTCCCGGAATTCAGCGCTGATCAACAATTCAAACTGAGCTGGGAACAGCTGTTCGACGAAGTCGACGAGGCCAAAGCGCTGGGTCACAACGTCAAACCGGTGATCATTGGCCCGCTGACTTACCTGTGGTTGGGCAAAGCCAAGGGCAACGACTTCGACAAGCTCGAATTGCTCGAACGTCTGCTGCCGGTCTACAACGAAATCCTCGGTCGCCTCGCCGCGCAAGGCGTGGAATGGGTGCAGATCGACGAACCGATCCTGACCCTCGACCTGCCGCAAGCCTGGAAAAACGCCTTCGAACGCGCCTATCACATCCTCCAGTACTCGCCACTGAAGAAGCTTGTGGCGACCTACTTCAGTGGCCTGGAAGACAACCTCGGGCTGGCCGTTGGCCTGCCGGTGCAAGGCCTGCACATCGACGCCGTGCGTGCGCCGGATCAACTCGGCCAGGTGCTGGATCGTCTGCCGACCTACAAGATTCTTTCGGTCGGGCTGGTGAACGGCCGCAACGTCTGGCGCTGCGAGCTGGAGCAAGTCCTGTCACAACTGCAATTCGCCCAGGAGCGCTTCGGCGACAACCTGTGGGTCAGCAGCTCCTGCTCGCTGCTGCACAGCCCGGTGGACCTGGAACGCGAAGACAAACTCGACCCTGAGCTGAAATCCTGGCTGGCCTTCGCCGTGCAAAAGTGCGGTGAAATCGCCGTGCTGCGCGATGCCCTCAACGATCCGCAGTCGCCCAAGGTGCAAGCCGCACTCGCGCAAAGCCGTGCCATTGCAGCCAGCCGTGCCGAGTCGCCGCGTATCCACAAAGCCGACGTCCAGGCACGCCTCAACGCCATTGGCGCAGCGGACAGCCAGCGCCAGTCGCCGTTTGCCAAACGCATTACGCAGCAACAGGCGCGCTTGCAACTGCCGGCGTTCCCGACCACCACTATCGGCTCGTTCCCGCAAACCGGTTCGATTCGCCTGGCGCGTCAGGCCTTCAAGCAAGGCAAGTTGTCGGCCAACGATTACACCGACGCCATGCACAGCGAAATCCGCCACGCCGTGCAAATCCAGGAACGCCTGGGCCTGGACGTGCTGGTGCACGGTGAAGCCGAACGCAACGACATGGTCGAATACTTCGCCGAGCAACTGGACGGCTACCTGTTCACCCGTTTCGGCTGGGTCCAGAGCTACGGTTCGCGCTGCGTCAAACCGGCGATCATCTACGGCGACCTGAGCCGTCCGAACGCCATGACCGTCGACTGGATCACCTACGCGCAAAGCCTCACCGACAAGGTCATGAAAGGCATGCTCACCGGTCCCGTGACCATGCTGATGTGGTCATTCCCGCGCGAAGACGTGTCGCGCAAAATCCAGGCGCAGCAGTTGGCATTGGCCCTGCGTGACGAAGTGGTCGACCTGGAAGCCGCCGGCATCAAAATTGTGCAAATCGACGAAGCCGCCTTCCGCGAAGGCTTGCCGCTGCGCCGGGCGCAATGGCAGGAATACCTCGATTGGGCGGTGGAAGCATTCCGCCTGAGCGCCTCGGGTGTGCGCGATGAAACCCAGATCCACACCCACATGTGCTACAGCGAATTCAATGACGTGATCGAAGCCATCGCGGCGATGGACGCTGACGTCATCACCATCGAAACCTCACGCTCGGACATGGAACTGCTGGAGGCGTTCGAAGCCTTCGACTACCCGAACGACATCGGCCCTGGGGTTTATGACATCCACTCGCCACGGGTGCCGGACACTGCCGAGATGGTCAAGTTGATGAGCAAAGCGGTGAAGCGGATTCCGGCAGAGCGGTTGTGGGTGAATCCGGATTGCGGGTTGAAAACCCGGGCGTGGCCGGAGACTGAGGCGGCGTTGGTGAACATGGTGGCGGCGGCGCGGCAGTTGCGTAGTCAGTTGGCCTAAGGACGCCATCGCGAGCAGGCTCGCTCCCACATTTTGATCGTTCCCACGCTCTGCGTGGGAATGCCTCAAGGGACGCTCCGCGTCCAGTGACGCGGAGCGTCACGGGCTGCATTCCCACGCAGAGCGTGTGAACGATCTTCTGTCCGGAGATGACCACTCGGCAATCTTCATCAAACTGTCACGTAACTGTGGCAGCGCGCTTGATCAAACTTCATCAGACTCGCGCTCTACTGGGGTTCTGCGTTTTGGTGTTTTTTCATGCGTGTATTCATTTTTCTGGCCGCTCTGTTGTTTGGCCTGCCGTCTTTGGCGGCGTCTCGTTGCGACGTCAATGTTCCAACCGAACATGCCGATCTGGCGCAGGTGAGCCTGGCGTACCAGAGCATCGGCCGTGCTTCCGACCCTGCGTTATTGCTGGTGATGGGCCTGGGCGGGCAGTTGATTCACTGGCCGGACGAGGTGGTGGTCGCGTTGTGTCAGCAGGGTTTTCGGGTGATTCGTTATGACAATCGCGATGTAGGCCTCTCCACCTGGCGGCAAGCGCCTGCCGACGCCAACCTGACCTTTGAAGTGCTGCGCTACAAACTCGGGTTGCCGGTGTCGGCGCCGTACACCCTGACAGACATGGCGGACGATGCCTTTGGCCTGATGGACGCGTTGCACGTCGATCAATTCCACGTGTTGGGCGCGAGCATGGGCGGGATGATTGCCCAGCACATGGCGGCGATGGCGCCGCAACGGGTCGAGAGTCTGACCCTGATCATGACCAGTTCCGGAGCCGAAGGCTTGCCGGCGCCGAGTGCGGCGCTGTTGCAGTTGCTCGCCCGCCGTAGCGCGCCGAGTCGTGAAGTGGCGCTGGAACAGCAGGCCGATTTGCTGGCGGCGCTGGGCAGTCCGTCAGTGAGTGATGATCGCCAAGTGTTGCTGCATCAGGCGGCGCTGTCTTATGACCGGGCGTTCAACCCCGAAGGCGTGAAGCGCCAGATCATGGCAATCCTCGCCGAGCGCAGCCGCGTGGCGCTGCTCAACCAACTGCGGGTGCCGACACTGGTGGTGCACGGCACGGCCGATCCTTTGTTGCCGGTGATGCACGGCGTGCACCTGGCGGCGCATATCCGCGGCAGTCAGTTGAAGCTGATTCCGGGGTTGGCGCATCGCTTCCAGGAAGCGTTCAAGGCGCCGTTGCTGGCGGCGGTGTTGCCGTATTTGCAGGCGCACCGTGAAGACAGGTCGCATTGGGCGCAGATTGATCCGGTGGTGGCGCCGAACCTGCTCTAGCCCGTACCCAAACGACTTCCCGACAATAAACCCCGCTGGCCGGATAACGGTCAGCGGGGTTTTATTGCTTAAGACATCTTGCTCACAGCCGCCCATGCCATGTCGTAATCGTTGCCGTTGCCACTGGGTTGGCCGCTGTCGAGATAGAGGATTACCTCGGGTGTGGTCGCAATGAAATACAACTCAAGAACAATAAAGTTAAAGGAGGTTATCGTCAGATACGCCGATGCAGCACCCGTGCTGGTCCGCAAGCGAAGTACCGGATAATCAAAATGGCCATCCATTCGGGCTACGGCAAACTGGTACCGATAGCTGACCCCCGGTTGCAGGTTGGAATACGATTTTTGCAGCACCACACCGTGTGATGAGTTCGTATAGGTGTAGTTGTTCAGCGCGTAATAGTTTCTCCCGGCGCCCACGTAAAATGTAAAGTCCCGCGCGCTTCCCGCACCGCCCCAGACCCAGCCTTGCAAGTCCACGTATTTGAAGTCCGAAGTATCGCCCAGCAATCCTTGCTGGACGGTGAAAGTGTGCGGTAGCGATTGTTTAGTGCCGTCGATCGTGCGTGCTGTGATGACATGACTGGTCACCGCAAACCCTCGCGCAGGCACTACCCATCCGCCATTGTCAGAGACCGGGAAGCGCCCGAGACTGGCGCCGTTATCATAGACCTCGACCTGCTGTCCCGGCGTTGCGCCACCTTGAATAATGATGTTGTTCTGGTAATAAGTGGCGCCGTTATTGGGTACCAGGCGGCCACCTGCCGTGACGGAAGTAATGGTGGGTGTCTGCGCTTCCTGCACTGTAAAGGCCCAAATAGCGGAGGGCCGATTGGTACCGGGGGTCTGCACGGTGAAGCTGTGCGAGCCCGGTGCCAGGGTGGTGATGGTGTATGACCAGCTGCGCCCGTCGGTGGAGGTTGGTGTGGCGACAATCATGCCGTGGTCGCGAAGTTCTACGGGGACATTCACCCCGGCGGGGCCCGTCAGTGTTGCGCGGGTGGCAAAAGTCTCGCTGTTGCGCGCAATGTCGATGCCGTTGGCGTCTTTGACTGCCGTGATGTCAGGGTTTGGAATCGGTGACCCAATGTTCAATAGCAGCCGTTTCGAGACCTGTTGGGTATGGGTGAAGGGGTTGGTGACGGAATAGACCAGCTCCACGGTGTTGTTACGATTGGCCACCAGCTTCTCGAAGGGCACGGTTCGCGTAAGGTCCACGCCTACCATTTCAGGTGTCAGCTCTATGGGCACTGACGACCAGGAGTCTTGCGGGTTGGCCCCGATGAAATAGAGCCTGATGATGTGCAGGGCGCGCATGCCGGGATAGGGTTCGATGGTGACGCCGGCACCCTGCGGCACATCTTCGGGGATCAACACGTCGTCTTTCGCGTCGTGGACTACCGGTGGCGGTAATTCACTCAGGATGTCGCCAATTTGCAGCACCAGAATTTCAGAGTTCACGTCTTCAGTGTCAGCGCGTCTGACGGTATAGGAGACCAGCACTCTGGCCCCGTGCCAATCTTGAATATGGTCCTTGGGAATAGTGAACGAGACGTCCCGGTCCACCATCTCCTCGCTGACAGGGCTGGACGTCGGGTAGTAACTCCCCACGATTTCCTGACCAGGATTGTCTGGGTCGGGAATCATGACGTACCAGTCAACGTAAATGATGTCGTCGAGGACGATGGCGCCCGGCTGGCTTTTCACGATCACGTGGGCCGGATCGGTGTCCACTGCAATGGAGCCACCGGCGTCTTCACGCACCTCAGGTGCCGCCAGCTTCAGGGGCATGCCAATCATTTTGGCGTAGGTCGTGCGTGAATAGCGAGGGCTGGCGGGCGTGGTGGCTTGGGTCAGTCTGTAGTCGACTTTGACGAAACCCCGAGCAATCAGATGGACCGGGTAATAGGGAATCATGAACGTGTGAGAACGGGTCGACGCTTCGGGTTCCCATGTCATATCCACGGGGACCTGGCGGCCACCAGCGCTGACTCCCCGCCAGCTCAGAGCCACCACATCCCCCGGGACAAAACTGACCTTCGACGAGAAAATATCGGTTTGTACGTCTTCACCCAGTAGTGCATCGAGGTCGAGTTGTTGTTCGCCGTCCGCCTTGTCGATAATCGGAGGTTCGAGCAGTACAAGAGCAGGATCGAACAGGAAGAACACCGGAGGCGCATCGGCCGAGCTGTGATTGTCCACCACATCCTTGAGGCGATAAGTGAGCAGCAAAGGATTTATGGGGGGCAGGTTTTTGAGGGCGCTTGCAGGAATCGTATATTTAATGGGCTTGCCAACCTGGGTGGCAGTAACCAGAGGTAGTTTGAATTCCGTATCTCTGCTTCCCCACACGATATAAATGGTGGAGTTCTTGCGCATGTTCTCGTAGGCAGGGATGGTGACAGGCAGCCCGCCGTTGTCGTCCAGATAGTCCTTGGTAAGGCCGTTGTCCAGGACGTCCTGTTCCACCTCGATGGGTTGCAGGCCTTGATGGTAAGGCTCCGTCAGGTCTGTATCCGGGCCGCCGGGCAGGGTGGTTTTGATCAGTACCGTCAATGGCGCTGAGCGTTCGTATTCACCCCCGGCATTGCTGATTCTGCGTACGCCGACAAGCAGCTCGCACACGCCGTCGGGCAACTGATCCTGTTTGATGGTAGGGAACAGTCGATTATCCACCTGAGTGGCGCTGACAGTGTCACTGGCAAGCGTGATCGGGTTCCCCTGCGAGTAGGTCGCTTCAATAATCCATTCATCGCCTTGTGACATGTTGAGCCACGGATCGATCGCCGTATTCAGCTCTGTTGGCTGGCCTTTTTCGTCCAGGAACGCGAGTCGATTGATACCATAGACGTCACCCTCATCCGCTGGCAGGTTGTTGATCAATCCGGATATCCAGAGCGGATTGATGCGATTGACTCTGACGTCGCCGGGTTTTGGCAGCGATGCAAGCAAGTCAATTTGCTGTGCTTCGACGAGGGGGCCGGGTGTGCTAAACGTGTTCATGGCGGACGACCTGTGAAGAAGTGGGTAATGGGATTCAATCGATTCGGCGAGTGTTGCCGACCATGAACAGCTGGACGTATTTCGATACTCGGCGCTCGCCGCTGGCGGTGACTTGTGTATACGCCACGTTGGCAAAACCACCGGCCAGGCGCTGGGCCACGGCGTTCGGCACCTCGAATGTCAGCGCTTCCTGCGAGCCGACGGTCAGGGAATCAGTGTGCAACTGGATCAGACCGGCACGAGGCTCGCCTCGCCAGTTGAGCTCCACCACATCAGTGTCGGCAAAGACCGAGACCGGGGTTGCGACTTTCACGCTGACGGAGTTGGCCCCTAGCGCGGTCATGTAAATGGCGTTGTCCTGATCTGTTCCGCAGACGTGCGGGGCGGGCAGGCGATGTGCGTGATTGGCGTCCTGAATGTCGACCATCAACCCGATGGAATGGTCAGAGGCCATGTTGCCGACCTCGTCTGCTATCCAGTACTGAAGCAAGGCCTGGCCACTGCCGTCGGCCTCGATCATCTCTTTGGAAATCGTGAGTTCGACCGAGCGACCTATCTCGGATTTTAAAACCCGGTGTTCGATGCGCCAGCCGACATATTGAAGCGTCACGGTATCGTTGTGGCGCATGCCTTGCCAGGGCAGCACGGTGACAGTGACGTCCTCTGTACCGTCGATGACAGGCGGATTAATGACGGGGCGTCGCAACAATCTGTGGCCCGGGTACTCCGGTTGTGGGTCGATCCCCCCGGGCAGTTCGGTTTTGACGAACACCTTGAGAGGCCCCGACTCCACGCGATTGATTCGGTAGAACCAGGTACTGAAACCCTCAGGAATGTCATTGACCTGAATTCTTCTCAAGAGCGGCCTGCCGTTATAGTCACTTGGCACTGTGAACCAGGTGATCGGCAGGACGGACGAGGCCGGGGAGCGAATGAACACTTCCACCCGGTCACCGACAAAGACTTTTGTGGGGGGAATAACGATCGCCATGCCGTTGATGTTGCCTCGGGCCAGCGCTCGGTTGATACCGACATCTGCTCCGTCGATTACGGTGATAGCTGCGGGTATATCAATTCTGCTTTCGCCTACCGTCGAGGTAGCAAACCGGGCCGGGCTGTTCTCCACCAGTAGTTCGTCGATACTCATGATGTCCTCTCGCGGCGCAGTGGTTAGTTGTCCCGTGACTCGGGACGTAGGAGTGGCCAATTAAGGGCTTTGGAGGAGAGAGTGGCTACTGTCAGAACTGACAGGCAAACACTGGTTTTAGACGAACGGTGCTAAACAGGCCGAAAGGGAATCGAGCCCATTGAGTCATTGAGCTTGATGGTGCTGGAAATGCAGCATCGCTGCGGTCTGCCCATTTGGCGGACGACGCACCAGGCCTGATGAATGCGCTGCACGTTGAGCCATTCCATGGGGTAGGCGCGCACATTGGGCGCAGATTGATCCGGTGCCGAGCCCGAATCTCCTGTAACCCCCAATCCAACACTGTGGGAGCGGGCTCGCCCGCGATGGCGGTGTATCAGTCAATGGCTATATCGACTGGTACATTGCCATCGCGGGCAAGCCCGCTCCCACAGTTGGTTTTTGGTGTGAGTGAAATCTTACCCGTCAGTTAGACGGTGCAACCCGGTGGATCGAGATTATCCAGCAGGCGGTTCACCGCCAGTTCACCGAGCATGACCGATTGCTGAATGCCGAGCAGGGTGTTGCGGTGCGTGCCTTCGACCAGCCCCGCAAAATCACTCAACATCACGCTTGCCGAGGCCAGCGACTCGCAGGCGTTGGCCAGCAGGGTTTCGTTATCGATGTCGGGGGCGATGAGGAAAATGGTGCTGGGTTTGCGTGGGGTAGCTTGGGGGATGACCGGTTTGAGGTAGTAATCGAGGGCGCGGTCGGCGGCTTCGTTGAGCTTTTTGGGATCGGTGGATTCGTAGGGGGAAACGTCGTCGGCTTCCGGGGGATTTGGAGTAATTTTGAACATTGAGGGATATACCTTTAGTAGAGCTACAACCTCTCTCGCTACTAAACGGAAGGGGTGGCAGCTGTGCGCAAGTTAGTAGACCGGCGATTCCCTCAAACCCGGCGCACCCGAGGGTGCCATGCACACAGCCACCATCAAGTACAGGTGAAAACCTGTCTGAATGACGCTTATGCAACCGTCTTGAGGGTTAATCCGGGCTACTAAACCCGATCACTGGGAATCAGTGACACGAACCAAGTTACCGACGGCCCCAAAACCGCACAAGCCGGCGGATTCTGACGTGGTCGTAGGCAACGACGCAAGGCGCTGTAGCTTTCAGGAAGTAACCTTAAACAGAACTAAACACACTCCCCAAAACACTGAAAATCCCTGTGGGAGCGAGCCTGCTCGCGATGGCGGTGGGGCAGTCAACAACGATGTTGAATGTCAGTCCGCTATCGCGAGCAAGCTCGCTCCCACAAGGGACCTGCGCGCTCCGGCCTTCGGGTGTATCGTTCGAACTTTCCGGCGCGATCCAAGCCTGCGAGGTGAATGATGAGTACCCCCCTGAAAATCGATTTCGTCAGCGACGTGTCCTGCCCATGGTGCGTCGTCGGCCTCTACGGCCTGACCCGTGCGCTGGACGTGCTGCGTGATGAGGTCCAGGCCGAGATCCATTTCCAGCCGTTCGAGCTCAACCCGAAGATGGGGCCTGAGGGGCAGAACATCACCGAACATATCGGCGAAAAGTACGGCTCGACCCCGGAACAGTCGCAGAAAAACCGCGAGATGATCCGCGCCCGTGGCGCCGAACTCGGGTTTGCTTTTCGCACGGACGGCAATAGCCGTATCTACAACACCTTTGATGCCCATCGGCTGCTGCATTGGGCGGGGCTGGAAGGGTTGCAGTTCAATTTGAAGGAAGCGCTTTTCAAGGCGTATTTCACCGATGGCGGCAATCCGTCCGATCAGGGTCAGTTGGCGAAGATTGCTGAAAGCGTCGGGCTGGACCGGCAGCGGGCCGAGGCGATTCTGGCTTCGGACGAGTTCGCCAAAGAGGTTCGCGAAGAAGAGCAGTTGTGGCTGTCGCGGGGGGTGAGTTCGGTGCCGACGGTGGTGTTCAACGGGCAATACGCCGTCAGCGGCGGGCAGCCGGTGGAGACCTTTGTCGCGGCGATCCGCCAGATCATGAGCGAAGCCAAAGGCGGCACGGTGACCTGAGCATACGAGATCGTTCCCACGTCGAGGCGTCGAACCGTCCGCGTGGGAATGCCTCAACGGACGCTCCGCGTCCAGTGACGCGGAGCGTCACGGGCTGCATTCCCACGCGGAGCGTGGGAACGATCAACGTCAAGGTTCAGCGGACGATTTTGTCGACGTGGATGCCGAGTTTCTTCAAGCGATACCAGAAGCTGCGTTCGGATATCCCGATCAACTGCGCGGCTGCGGCTTGTACGCCATTGCTCTGCGCCAGTGCCGCCAGAATGTAGGCTTTCTCGACCTCGGCCAGCGCCGCGTCCAGATCCGCCGGCACGTTGCCTTCCATGATTGGCACGCCGCTGCCGCCGGGGTTCGAGGCAAACAGATAAGCCGGCAGGTCTTGCTCTTCAATCACCGCACCGCCAGCGACAATCGTTGCCCGTTCCACGCAATTTTGCAGTTCGCGAATATTGCCCGGCCACGAATAACTGGCCATCGCCTGCAAGGCCTCGGCGCTGAATCCTGTGAACCGCTTGCCCGCCGCGGCGCCCAGGGTGTGCGCAAAATGCCGGGCCAGCGGCGCGATGTCTTCCGCCCGCTCGCGCAGGGCCGGCAGCGGAATCGGGAACACGTTGAGACGGTAATAAAGGTCTTCGCGAAATTCCTTGTTGGCCACCGCGTCCAGCAGGTTTTTGTTGGTCGCGGCAATCACCCGCACATCCACTTTGCGTTCGCGAGGATCGCCCACCGGTTCGATCACCCGTTCCTGCAGCGCGCGCAGGATTTTCGCCTGCAAGGCCAAGGGCATTTCGCCGATTTCATCGAGAAACAGCGTGCCCTGGTCGGCCTGCATGAAACGCCCGACGCGGTCCGCCACCGCGCCGGTAAAGGCGCCTTTGCGGTGGCCGAACATTTCGCTTTCCAGCAAACCCTCCGGGATGGCCGCGCAGTTCACAGCCACGAACGGCTTGTCGGCGCGATTGCCGTGTTTGTGGATCGCCCGTGCAACCATTTCCTTGCCGGTGCCGCTTTCGCCGGTCAGCAGTATCGTCGCGTTGCTGTCGCGCACCGAATCGATGGATTGCAGGACCCGCCGGAACGTCGGGCTGTCACCGATCAAACTGTCGATCTGTTGATGCTCATCGAGTTCGGCGCGCATGCGCTGGTTGTCTTTGAGGATGTCGCGAAATTGCAGGGCTTTGCTGACAGTGATGTCCAGTTCGTCGATGTCGAAGGGCTTGGCGATGTAGTCGAAGGCGCCGTTGCGCATCGACTGCACGGCGTTTTTCACCGTGCTGTAGGCCGTCATGACAATCACCGGCAGCTGTGGGAAACGGCTTTTGATTTCCGCCAGTAATTGCGGGCCGTCCATGCCGGGCATGCGCCAGTCGCTGATCACCAGGTCGATGTCTTCCGCTTCCAGCACCTTGAGCGCGTGCAAGCCATTGCCGGCCGTGAACACCGTAACGCCGTTCTGACTCAAGGCCGATGCCAGCAGGTCGCAGAGCTTGGGTTCGTCGTCGACCACCAGTACGTTATGTGTCATCACTGCCCTCGTCGAAGTCTTTCCCATTGGCCGGAATGTACAGCGTGAAGGTGGTTCCGGCATCTTTTTCACTGACGCATTCGATGCGCCCGTCGTGGTTTTCCATGATCGAGAAGACCTTCGCCAGGCCCAGTCCGGTGCCCGAGGCCTTGGTGGTGACGAACGGTGTGAAAATCCGTTCGAGCATGTCCGGTTCAATGCCCGTGCCGGTGTCCGCCACGCTGATCACGGTAAAGGCGCCATCACGGCGAATGCCCAGGGTCAGTTGCCCACCGTCGGGCATGGCGTCGATGGCGTTGACGATCAGGTTCAGACCGGCCTGTTTGAGCTGGCGCGCATCGGCGTAAAGGGTTGCGCCGGGGGCCTGATCGTCGATGTGCACGTCAATGTGATGGCTGGCCAGTTCCGGAGCGCAGAACCCGACCAGTTCATCGACGAACAGTCGAGCCGGTTCGGTCGAGCGCAGCGGTGCGCTGGGTTTGGCGAAGTCGAGGAAGTCGGTGATCAGATCGTTGATCCGGCTGACTTCGCTGACCACGTACTCCAGGTGACGCTTATCGGTCTCGGGCAAATCGGCGCGGCGGTGCAACAGCTGGGTCGCGGTTTTGATGATGCCCAGCGGGTTGCGGATTTCATGGGCCAGGCCCATGGCGACTTCGCCCAGGGCGTGCAGGCGGTCGCGGCGGCGCAGCTGAGATTCGAGGTTTTGCAACTCGCCGAGGCGTTCGCTCATGTGGTTGAAGGTGCTGCTCAGTTCCGCCAGTTCATCGCCACCGGTCACCGGCAAACGCTGGCGATAATCCCCGGCAATCACCGCTTGTACGCCTTTGGACAAACCGCGCAACGGTTGGGTCAGGCGTTGCGACACCAGCCAGCCAACGCAGAGAGAGGCGGCCGAACTGAGCAGGAAAATCAGGATGAACAGGTTGCTCTGGTTCACCAGGCCCACGAGGCTGGAGTGGCGCAACAGGCCGCTGAAAATGACGCCTTGAAGGTCGCCATTCTCGTTGAAGATCGGCCGATAGATGCCGCTGTAACTGCTGGTGAATTGCTCGGTCGGCTGCTTGGTGGTACGCAGGATCTGCTCGATATTTTCCGGCACGGCTGCCGGGTGATTTTCGAAACGCTGACTGGAGAAGATCTCCGAGAAGTTGTCGCCCTTGGCCAGATACAGACGCAAGTCCAGCGAATGAACGTCGGAGACGCTGGTCAGGAAGCTGTTGTCGAGGTAGGTGGCAATCACCAGTTTGTAAGCGATGCCGTCCTGCTCGTTCTCGAAGGTCGAGACCACTGCGCCGGTGGCGACACCGCCGATTTGCAGGGTTTGCAACACGGCTTTGGGCGCGGTGCTGATTTGCCGGACGATGTCGTCGGCGGCGGTGCTGAACACCACGGCATGGTCGCTGTTGCGCACCAGGGCAACCACGTCGATGCCCATGGAGTCTGCGATGTCGGTGGTCATGCGGTTGTGGCGCGACGAAAACCCACCAACCTGTGGGTGGGTGTAACGCAGAAACAACTGCGCAACCCTGGCGTTGTCACGCAGGATTTCGCTGATTTCGTCTTCGACGATCTTGGTCGACTCTTTCAGCCAGATGCGCACGTTGCTGTCGAAGATCTGCGACAGGGTGGTGGCCGCGAGTTCGGCGGCGATCATGGTCGGGATCACGCTGACCAGCCAGAAGGCCAGGACCAGTTTGCGTTGCAGGCTCCAGCCGGAGAGGGCGAAGGGTCGGGCTTTGGCAGGTCGGTGTTTGGTCATCGGGTTTCGCTTGTCGAAAGCCATGGCGGGTCGGTTCGGTTCGAATCGATAAACAGGTTCACTACAGGATATTGGGTGATGCCTTGGTCAATACAGTAGCCGACATTGCCCCGCCAGTGGCGACCCGTCTACAACCGGGTTCGCCAGGCTGTCAGGCTAACTGCCGATACCCTTCGTTCAGGGGGGGCGGGGCGCAGCGTTGTTGCATGAAACGTTGTGCGATGAAGTCCACGCTCAGTTCAATTACCCGACGGTATTGCAGGTCGACGGTGATCATGTGATAGCAGTCATCCAGCAACACTTTGACCACCGGCCCGCCGAGCTTGCGTTCGACGTAATCGGCGTTCCAGCGACTGGTGATGTCGTCTTCGATGGAGTGCACCACCAACGCAGGCGTGGTGATCGACGGCATGCGTTTTTTCACGACGGCGTTCAGACGATGCAATTCGCGCACAGTGACGCCTTCCATGGTCAGCAAACCGGCCTGGCTGCTTTCGCCTTCCTTCATCTGACGCTCGACGATCGCTCGCAGGCGTTCGTTCTTGATGCCGTAAGGGGGTTTTTCTTCGAAGCTGCACAGGTTCACGCCGAACGGGATTTTCATCAGCAACGGCGTGAGGAACGCCAGTTTGTGGATGCTCCAGCCGTCATAGCGCAGGGTGGTCGAATACAGCATCAACCCTTCGATTTGCCCCGGATGCTCGGCGGCCATGTACATCGACAGGACTGCGCCCATGGACAAGCCACCGACGAATACCCGCTCGTGCTTGCGCCGTACACCGACGAACGTGTTGCGGGCGCTCTCGTACCAGTCGCGCCAGCCAGTGGCTTGCAGGTCGGCGTTGCCACCGCAGTGCCCGGCCAGGGTGGGCACGTAGACCGTGTGCCCGGCTTTCGCCAGGCCCATGGCCACCCGACGGAGTTCCGTCGGGGTGCCGGTGAGGCCGTGGATCAACAGCACCGCGACCTCCCCTGTGCCGAGAACGAAACCGGCGTTGCCTTCGCCAAGATCGATCTCGTCGTGATTCATCGTTTCATTGCCCGATGCAGCAGGCGGTCGAGCAGGGCCAGGCCGAGGTCGATTTCCGGGTAGCTGATTTCCAGCGACGGCGCCAAAGTGATCACGTTCTTGTAGTAACCGCCGACGTCGAGGATCAGGCCCAGGCGCTTGCCGTCGATTTCGATGTCGCCCTTCATGCCTTCGTCGACCATGAAGTCCAGGGTGGCCTTGTCCGGAGTGAAACCATCCGGGCCACAGATTTCGCAGCGCAGCGCCAGGCCCAGGCCATCGACATCGCCGATGATCGGGTAGCGTTTTTGCAGTTCTTTCAGGCCTTCCAGGAAGTATTTGCCCTTGGCCATCACCATCGCGCCGTAATCGACTTCGCTGGTCATCTTGAACATTTCCAGACCGACCGCGGTGCCCAACGGGTTGGACGCGAAGGTGGAGTGAGTCGAACCTGGCGGGAAGATTTTCGGGTTGATCAGTTCTTCTTTAGCCCAGATGCCGCCCAGTGGGTTCAGGCCGTTGGTCAGCGCTTTACCGAAGACGATCACGTCAGGTTTGACGTCGAAGTGTTCGATCGACCACAGCTTGCCGGTACGCCAGAAGCCCATCTGGATTTCATCGACGACCATCAAGATGCCGTGTTGATCCAACACTTGCTTGAGTTCGCTGTAGAAGTTCATCGGCGGAATCACGTAGCCGCCGGTGCCCTGGATCGGCTCGACGTAGAACGCGGCATATTCGCTCTGGCCGACTTTCGGGTCCCAGACGCCGTTGTATTCAGTCTCGAACAAACGGGCGAATTGCTGCACGCAATGGCTGCCGTACTCTTCCTTGGTCATGCCTTTCGGGCCGCGGAAGTGGTAAGGGAACGGAATGAAATTGGCACGCTCGCCGAAGTGGCCGTAGCGGCGGCGATAGCGGTAGCTGGAGGTGATCGACGAGGCGCCGAGGGTACGACCGTGATAGCCGCCTTCGAAGGCGAACATCAGGCTTTTGCCGTTGGTGGCGTTACGCACGACTTTCAGCGAGTCCTCGATGGACTGCGAACCGCCGACGTTGAAGTGCACGCGACCGTCGAGGCCGAACTTTTTCTTGGCATCGACGGCGATCATTTCCGACAGCTCGATCTTGCCTTTGTGCAGGTATTGGCTGGCGATCTGCGGCAGGGTGTCGATCTGCTGTTTCAGCGCGTTGTTCAGGCGCGGGTTGGCGTAACCGAAGTTAACGGCCGAGTACCACATTTGCAGGTCGAGGTAAGCCTGGTCTTCGGTGTCCCAGACATAGGAGCCTTCGCAACGGCTGAAAATACGCGGCGGATCGATGTAGTGAACGGTGTCGCCGTAGGAGCAGTACTTGGCTTCTTTATCCAGAAGCACCTGGTCTTCGGGAGTCGCAATTCGGATATCAGACATGATTGAAGAGTTCCTGATTGTTTGACGCGTAGTCAGAAGAGGTTTCAAGCGCGAAAGCGGTAGCGTTGGCTGCGCGGCCGGCCGGCAGTTGGGCCAGCAGGGCCGGAATCTCGGCGAAGCTGTCGAAGCGGGCGAAGGCAATGCCGTTGCGCTCGCAGTGTTCGGCCAGGCGATCCTTGGCGAACACGAAGTCAGCGGAGGAGGCCACGCACATGTCGGACTGGCCATCGCCGATCACCAACACGCGTTTGGTCTTGGGCGTGGACTTGCATTTGCAGTTGCCGGAAGCGGCGCGGCAGGCGTCGCTGGAGTACGGAAAGTCGATGCGCCAGCTATCGTGATCGAGTTGACGCAAGCGGTTGGCGAGGATCGGCAACAGGGTCACGTAGTTGCGCGCGAGGATCCGCGCAATACCTTGTTCGATGCCGTCGCTGACCACTTCCAGGGACGCGCCGAGGCCGATCACGTGATCGACGAAGTCGGGGAAGTCCGGGTCGATTTCGATCGTGTCGAAAAAGGCGAGCAGTTCGGTCGGCGTGGCCTTGACCAGCGAGAGCTGGCGGCTGAGGCATTCACGAGAGCCAATGTCACCTTGCAGCCACTCATCTTCGATCGCTTCCCAACTGGGGTCGGCGAAACGCTGGAGGATGCTGTCGATCACGTCGGTGCGGGTGATGGTCCCGTCGAAATCACAAACGATATGCCAATCATTCATCTGCATTACCTATTGAGCAGTGCGCGCTGTTTGCGCTTGCCAAGGGGGTAGAGCAGGGACTGTGCCAACCCTGTTCGGCCCAGTAATACCGGGGTTGTTGTAGGGGGATGTGTCAGGCAAGCTACAAATTTTGTAGCTTGCTACAAACAACATGAGTGATTGCGCATAACGGGCAAACCGAGGATTGATGCGCGCATGTTCAGATAAGGAATGCCTCATGGTGAGGATTACAGTTGTTCTATGCGCGGCGCTGACGTGCCTGTCGGCCCATGTGATGGCCGATGGCATCACGGGTGAAGCGGGTTTGGGCCTGAGTTATCAGCCTCACGACCCGACCGGCAGCCGCTATGAAACCCGGCCGGTGCCGTATCTGGATCTGGATTGGGGTGATGTCAGCCTCAGCACTGATGACGGGTTGACCTGGAGTGCCTTGAAGACCAATGGCTTCAGCGCCGGGCCGTTTCTGAATTACCTGCCGGGGCGCACCGCCAACGGCGATTTGCAGGGCTTGCACGACGTGCCGGACATGGGCGTCGTCGGTGGGTTCGTGCAGTACGCGCCGGCTGATTTCTGGCGGGTGTTTGCCACGTTGGGCGAGGCCATCGGCGGGCCGGAGGGCGTGGTCGGGCGCTTGGGTGGCGAGATGGGTTACCCGCTGGGTGGCGGCGTGATCGGCAGCACTAACCTGACCGCGCACTATGCCGATGCCCAGCAGAATCAGGCGTTTTACGGCGTCGGTGCCCACGCGTCGCAGGCCTCGGGCATTGCCCGTTACAACGCCAGTGGCGGTTTTCAGAATGTCGCGCTGACCCAGAGCTTCGAGTTTCCGTTGACCCCGCAGTGGTCGCTGGTGACCAGCGCCAGCTGGATTCACCTGACCGGCTCGGCGGCGGACAGCAGCATCGTCAAAGCGGTCGGCGATACCAATCAGGGTGAGGTGCAGGCAGCGGTGGCTTACAAGTTCAAGTAGACATTCGATGATCGTTCCCACGCTCTGCGTGGGAACGATCCGGGTCAGGTTTCTTCACCCTCGGCCAACAACGCAATCCCGCCAATAATCACCGCCACGCCCACCCAGTGCAGCAGGCTGATCTGTTCGCCCAGCCCCAGCCACGAGCCCAACAACACCCCGACAAACACCAATGAGCTGAGTGGAAACGCCAG
Source organism: Pseudomonas sp. fls2-241-R2A-110 (assembly GCF_030209165.1). Taxonomy (NCBI): domain Bacteria; kingdom Pseudomonadati; phylum Pseudomonadota; class Gammaproteobacteria; order Pseudomonadales; family Pseudomonadaceae; genus Pseudomonas; species Pseudomonas sp. fls2-241-R2A-110. The sequence goes on from NZ_JARVSN010000002.1 coordinate 39,756, forward strand.
GGACAGACTGCTGCGGCGCAAAATCAGCATCCACACAAAGAACGCGCCGATGCCGCACCCCACCGCAAACAGTACGCCGGGGTCGACCACCACCGATTGCAACCATTGCAAGGTGAAGGTCATTTGGCCGATTTGATCGCCGCCCACCTTGGTCGCGATTTGCCCGGCACTTTCCAGAAGAATCAACAGCGCCCAAAGCACAACAGTGCCGAATCTCCCGTGCAGCCAATCCATCGAAAGGTTCCTTTTACTGATCAATTGAGCGTCAGGCATGGCCGGCACACACGAGCATCACGCCCACTGTAATCACCAGGGTTGCGAGCCAGCGTCGGCGGCTGACGGTTTCACCGAGCACCACTTTGCCCGCCAGCACCACGCCGCAATAGGCCAGGGCGCCGGCCGGGAACAACAGGCTCAAAGGCGCTCGGGACAAGGCTTCGAGCCAGACGAAAAATTCCAGCGCATAAGCGCCGATACCGGCCCACAGCAGCGGAGCGTTGAACACTTGGCCCCAGAATGCATTCAGCCGGAAACCGCCTTCCAGTTCTGGCAGTCGGTCCAGGCCGAGCTTGAAGCAAAGCTGGCCGATGACGTCCAGCACGATGGAAAAGGCGACCAGCAGCACGACGGTCAGCGTCAGGTCGGGATCTAGGAAGGTCACGGTCAGGATTCACCCTTTGGTGGGCGCTCCCAGACACCGGGTTCATCACACATGAAGGCCGGCCGAGAGGGCTTTGGGGGTAAATGCAAGGGGCGGGCCAGCACCTGCTGCGCCGTCCCAGTGTGGGAGCGGGCTTGCTCGCGAAGATGCCGGCACATTCAATATTGACGTCGACTGACACGACGCCTTCGCGAGCAAGCCCGCTCCCACAGGGGGATTGGCGTTACTCAGGCGTGAAGGCGAACCCAGACTGAAACGAGCACAGTGGCCGCCATCAACCACGCCACCGCCGCCACCGCCAGCGAAGCTTCCAGCCGCATGCGGTCGACCATCACATACAGCGTCGCCAAATACACGAAGTACGGAATGATCGACCACATCCCGAACACGATGGTGGTCTTCAGGTCATCCAGCGAGCGGCCCTTGCCGACGATGTAATGCGCGATCAGCGCAAAGGTCGGAAACAGCGGCACCAGCCCTGCGATGTAATAGTTCCGGGTCTTGGCCAGCGCCGCCAGAATGACCACGACCGCCGCACCCAGCGCGGCTTTGAGAAGCAGATCCATCAGTGGCTCAACCCGTATTTTTTGACTTTATCGAACAGTGTGGTCTTGGCCATGCCCAGTTCCAGGCTGGCCTGGGTCAGGTTGCCGCCGCTGCGTTGTAATGCATCGCTGAGCAGATTACGTTCAAACGCTTCCACCGCTTCAGCGAAGCCCAGGCCCTGATTGCTGCCGCTGGCACCGGACTTCTTGAAGGCTGGCAGGCCAAGGGCAAACCGTTCGGCGACGTTGCGCAATTCCCGTACGTTGCCCGGCCAGTCGTGGCTCATCAGGTTCGACAGCGTCTGGTTGTCCAGCTCCGGCACCGCGCGGTCGAAGCGCAGGGACGACTGCTGCAGGAAGTGCTCGAACAGTTGCAGGATATCCTCGCGCCGTTCGCGCAAGGGCGGCAGTTCAAGGGTCACCACGTTCAGGCGGTAATACAGGTCGCTGCGGAATTCGCCCGCTTTGCTTGACTGGTCAAGGTCGGACTTGGTCGCCGCGATCACCCGGCAATCCACCGCCACGCTCTGGTTCGAACCAAGGCGTTCCAGGGTGCGTTCCTGCAACACCCGCAGCAGTTTGATCTGCAAGGGCAGGGGCATGCTTTCCACTTCGTCGAGGAACAGCGTGCCGCCGTCGGCGTGTTCGATCTTGCCGATCCGCCGTTTTCCGGCGCCGGTGAAGGCGTTGGCTTCATGGCCGAAGATTTCGCTTTCGAACAGGTTCTCCGGCAAGCCGCCGCAGTTGAGCGCAACGAACTGCTTGGCGTGGCGACGGCTGAAGTCATGCAGGCAGCGCGCAACCAGTTCCTTGCCGGTGCCGGTCTCGCCCTCGATCAGCACGTTGGCCGACGTATCGGCGACGTTGGCGATCAGTTCCCGCAAGTTCTGCATGGCGGGCGAACGGCCGATGATCCGGCCTTCCAGGGAATCGCGCTCCGCCAGTTGGCGACGCAGCGACGATACTTCCCGCGCCAGGCTGCGTTGCTCCAGTGCGCGGCGTGCCACATCCACCAGACGTTCCGGGGAGAAGGGTTTCTCCATGAAGTCATAGGCGCCTTTCTGCATCGCGCCCACCGCCATGGAGATATCGCCGTGGCCGGTGATCAGCACCACCGGCAGGCTGCGATCACGGGCCTTGAGCCGGGTCAGCAGTTCCAGGCCGTCGATGCCCGGCAGGCGGATGTCGCTGATGACGATGCCGGCAAAGTTGTCGCCGACCCGCTCCAGCGCTTCTTCGGCGCTGCCCACGCCCACGCAGGGAATGTCTTCGAGGGTCAGCGCCTGTTGGCAGCCGAGCAGCACATGGGGGTCGTCTTCGACGATCAGCACACTAAGGTCGTTGTTCATATTGGCTCGGCGGGAGTGGGGCTTACCAACGGTAAACTGAGGACGAAGGTGGTACCACCGCTGGCCGGGTGTTCGACACCCAGGTGCCCGCCAGTGGCGGCGGCCAGGCTGGCGGACAGGGTCAGGCCGAGGCCCAGGCCCTGTTCACCGGGTTTGGTGGTAAAGAACGGTTCGAACAAATGCTTGCGCGCTTCGGCGTCGATACCGTGGCCGTTGTCGCGAACGCGCAGGCGGTATTTACCATCGAATTCTTCGCCTTCCAGCCACAATTCCGGCAGCGGTTGGGCCTGCATGGCGTCGAAGGCGTTGCCGATCAGGTTGACCAGGATCTGCTCCAGGCGAGTCTGGTCGATGCACACCTGCACATCGTCGAATTCGCGGTGCACTTGCACAGGTGCACTTTCCATGCGGCCGCCGAGCAGTTGTAGCGCCGCGTCCACCGCTTTGCCCAGGCAAGCCTGGCCCTTGTCGTCGCCACGGCGGGCAAAGGAACGCAGGCTGGCGGTGATTCGGCCCATGCGGTCGATCAATTCGTTGATGGTCTTGAGGTTGGTGCTGGCGACGTCCAGTTGACCGCGCTCCAGAAAGCGCACCGTGTTGCCGGACAACGTGCGCAACGCCGCCAGCGGCTGATTCAATTCGTGGGCGATGCTGGTCGACATCTGGCCGATGGCCGCGAGTTTTCCAGCCTGCACCAGTTCATCCTGGGCGCGACGCAGCGTTTCTTCGGCCTGTCGCCGTTCGCGGATCTGGCTCTTGAGCCGTTCGTTGCTGGCGCGCAGGTCGGTGGTGCGTTCGGTAATCCGACGCTCCAGTTGATTGTTGGCTTCCTGCAAGGCTTCCCGGGCCGCGAGGCGGGTGGCAATGACCTTGCGCCGCTCGTTCCAGGCGATCAGCAGGAACGCCACCAGGGCAAATGCGACCGCCACCAGAATCCCCTGATTGATCGCTTCGCGGCGCAAATCCTGTAGCGGCGTGAGCAGGGTGAAATTCCAGGGCGTGTCACTCAAGGGGCGGGTTTGCGAGAGGTAGCTGATGTCCTCTTGATCGGATTCCACTTCGCTGTTGGCGGGGAAGGTCAGTTTTTCCTCGCCTTCGGCCAGTTTTTCCCGAGCCAGCGGTTGCAGCTCGTTCAGCGGGTACCAGTAGTACTGAAGGCTGCGGGCGAGTTTTTCCTTGGTTTCATCGCTCAGCGGCACGACTGATTTCAAACGCCGTGCCGGATCGCTGGAAAGAATGATGATGCCGTTCTCGTCACTGACGAAGGCTTCCAGGCGTGCGCGTTGCCAGCGTTCTTCCATGGCTTCGAGGCGCACTTTGACCACCGCGACGCCGATGATCTTGCCGTGTTCTTCCAGGCCGTGGGCCAGGTAGTAACCGGGTTCGCCGCTGGTGCTGCCGATGCCGTAGAAGCGCCCCGGCTGACCGCGCACGGCGTTCTGGAAATAGGCGCGAAAGGACAGGTCTTCACCCAGGTAACTGTCGACATCGCGCCAGTTGCTGGTGGCCATCACGCGGCCGGTGGTGTCCATCACATAGATAGCCCGACTGCGACTGCGCCGGTTCAGGCCTTCAAGGTAATCATTGACCGTTTGCCGGTGTTCCGGCGTTGGGTCGGCCAGCAGCGTTGAAACGCTGGATTCGAGTTCCAGCAGGCTGGGCAGGTAGGTGTATTTGCTGATCTCGCTCTCGACGGCACGGGCGTGCAGTTCGAGCTGACGCTGACCGTTCTCGCTGAGGCTACGGATTCCGTAGTGTTCACTGACCCAGAAGCCGATGTAACCCAGTCCGATCATCAGGGCGATGATCAGCGGCGGCAGGCACAACTGGCGAATCAGACGGGGTTTCACGGCGAGTGATGGCGGCGCTGCGCGATAGAGAGTGGGGTCGCATTTCATCACAGATGCCTTGGGTCAACCACAACACTTGATCTCGAACCACCACCGTCCCCTGTGGGAGCGAGCTTGCTCGCGATAAGGTCAGTCCAGCCAACATTGATGTTGAATGTCAGTCCGCCATCGCGAGCAAGCTCGCTCCCACAGGTGATTTGTGTGGTATCGAGCGAGCGTTCGCTACTCAGTGCTGCAGAATCTTGTTGAGGAAATGCTGTGTCCGTTCGGCACGGGCAGTGATATCGCCGAAGAACTCTTCTTTCTTGCAGTCTTCGATGATTTTGCCTGCGTCCATGAAGATCACCCGGTCGGCCACTTTACGGGCGAAGCCCATTTCGTGGGTTACGCACATCATGGTCATGCCTTCGTGGGCCAGTTGCACCATCACGTCGAGCACTTCGTTGACCATTTCCGGGTCCAGCGCCGAGGTCGGTTCGTCGAACAGCATGACGATCGGGTCCATCGCCAGCGCACGGGCAATCGCCACACGCTGTTGCTGACCACCGGAAAGCTGGCCCGGATGCTTGTGTGCATGGGCAGACAGCCCGACGCGTTCAAGCAGTTGCAGGCCTTTCTTGGTGGCTTCTTCCTTGCTGCGGCCCAACACCTTGATCTGCGCGATGGTCAGGTTTTCGGTGATGGTAAGGTGCGGGAACAGTTCGAAATGCTGGAACACCATGCCCACGCGCGAACGCAGTTTCGGCAGGTTGGTCTTCGGGTCGGCGATGGAGGTGCCGTCGACCACGATGTCACCTTTCTGGAACGGTTCCAGGGCGTTGACGCATTTGATCAGCGTGGATTTACCGGAACCGGACGGCCCGCACACCACAATCACCTCGCCTTTTTTGACCTCGGTGCTGCAATCAGTCAGTACCTGGAAGTCCCCATACCACTTGTTGACGTTCTTGATAGAGATCATACGGCGAACCTTTTTTGCAGACGCTTGACCAGCTGCGAGGCGGCAAAGCTGATGATGAAGTATGTGAAACCGGCGAAGATCAGGAACTCATTGGAGCGGCCGATGATGTCGCCACTGGCACGTGAAGCATTGAGGAAGTCCACCAGGCCGACCGCATAGACCAGCGACGTGTCCTGGAACAGGATGATGCTCTGTTGCAGCAACAGCGGGGTCATCTTGCGGAACGCTTGCGGCAGGATGATCAAACGCATCATCTGGCCATAGGTCATGCCCAGCGCCTGGGCGGCACCCATCTGGCCCTTGGGAATCGACTGCACGCCGGCCCGGACGATTTCGCAGAAGTACGCCGCTTCGAACATCATGAAGGCCACGATGCAGGACGCGAACGCACCGATCGGAGTGTCTTCGCCGGTGATCCAGCGCAGCACGAACGGCACCGCCAGGTAGAACCAGGTGATGACCAGCAGCAGCGGGATGGAACGGAAGTAGTTGACGTAGGCGCCGGCAAGGTTCGACAGCAGTTTGCTGTGGGACAGACGGCACAGCGCCAGGATGGTGCCGAGGATGATCCCGCCGATCACGCCCATGGCCATCAGCTGCAGGGTCATGACCATGCCGTTCCACAAACCCGGCAGGGACGGGATGATGCCCGAAAAGTCGAATTCCATCATTTACCCCCTACGGAGATCAGGCCCGGTACGGCGACTTTCTTCTCGACCAGGCGCATCAGCAGCATCAGGCTCATGTTCAGGGTGAAATAGATCAGGGTCGCCAGGGTGAACGCCTCGAACAGGTTGGCAGAGAACTCGGCGGTCTGTTTGGTCTGCGCGAGCAACTCCATCAGGCCGATCAGCGAGGCCACGGACGTGTTCTTGAACACGTTGAGAAATTCCGAGGTGAGCGGCGGAATGATGATTCGGTAGGCCTGGGGCAGCAGCACGTTCCAGTAGATCTGCGGCAGCTTGAAACCCATGGCGCGAGCCGCGGACTCCTGGCCTTTGGGCAGGGCCTGGATACCGGTGCGCACTTGTTCACAAACGCGAGCAGTGGTGAACAGGCCCAGGCAGACGACGACGCTGAGGAAAGCCGAAGTGGTCGGGTTGAGGTCCTGTTTGTACCAGTCCTGCAGGTTTTGCGGCAGCAGGTCGGGTACCAGGAAGTACCAGATGAACAGCTGAACCAGCAGCGGCACGTTACGGAAGAGTTCGACGTAGCAGGTCGCGATGCCCGATACGATGCGATTCGGCACGGTGCGCATGACGCCCAGAACCGAACCCAGTGTCAGGGCAATGATCCAGGCCACGATGGCGATGGCGATGGTCCAGCCCAAACCGGAGATGTACCAGTCGAGATACGTCTCGCTGCCCACGCCGGTGGACTTGAAGAACACGCCCCAGTCCCAGTTGTAATTCATTAGGGTCTCCCCTCTGATCGATCGATGTACAAGTGCCCGCCTGGGGAAGCTCCGTTCCCGCCCGATCTAGTCGATCAGGCACACACGAGCGGCTCGACAACCACCAATTCGAGTGTTTCCAAAAATGCCAGCAGGGAGTGACAACCTCCCGAAAGGGCAGCGGCCCTTTCAGGAGATAAGGTTAGTCAGAAATCAGGACTTCTTGTCGTCAGCCGCTTTGTCGGTCGGGTTGGCGATCAGGGCCTTGAGCTCGTCGCTCATCGGGAAGTTCAGGTTCAGGCCTTTTGGCGGAATTGGCTGCATGAACCACTTGTCGTAGATCTTGTTGATCTCGCCCGATTTGTAGGTTGCGATGATCGCGTCATCCACAGCCTTCTTGAACGGTTCGTCGCCCTTGCGGACCATGCAGCCGTAGATTTCGTAGGACTGAGGTGTACCGGTAACCGCCCAGTCATCGGCTTTCTTGGCCTTGGCTGCTTCGCCGGCCAGCAAGGCGTCATCCATCATGAACGCAACGGCACGACCCGATTCCAGCATCTGGAAGGACTCGCCGTGGTCTTTGGCGGAGATGACGTTCATGCCCATCTGCTTGTCGGCATTCATCGACTTGAGGATGCGCTCGGACGTGGTGCCCGCGGTGGTCACGACGTTCTTGCCCTTGAGGTCGTCGAAGTCCTTGTACGCGGAGCCTTTCTTGGTCAGCAGGCGGGTGCCGATTTCGAAGATGCCGACGGAGAAGTCAACTTGTTGCTGACGTTCCACGTTGTTGGTGGTGGAGCCGCACTCGACGTCCACGGTGCCGTTCTGCACCAGCGGAATACGGGTTTGCGAAGTCACGAGGTTGTATTTGACCTGGAGATTGGGCATATCCAGGTCTTTCTTGATGGCTTCGACGATTTTCATCTGGATATCGTGGGAGTAGCCCATCGGCTTGCCGGTGGCGTCCGCGATATAGGAAAACGGAATGGAAGCGTCACGATGCCCGAGGGTGATGGTGCCGGACTCTTTGATCTTCTTCAGTGTGCCGGTGAGCTCGGCAGCGAAAACTGGAGTGCTAATCAGAGCGGCAGCAATGGCTGCGCCCAGGAGATGGGGAACGATGCGCATCAAATTTTCCTCGACATTGTTTTTTTTATGGAGCCAGTTCATCGGCCCTTTTGTGCTTTGAATGACCGGCAGCTCTTGAAGAGCGGGGGCAACTGGCATTCGTCCAAGAGTGTAGAGCATGACTCGTGCCAGGCCAGGTGAGACAAATCAAACTGTTGATTTATAAGAAGAATAAATATTTATGGCAGGGTTTTTCCCAAAAGATAATCCGGTTTACCGAATCGACCGACAGGTTGCGTTCGGAAAACCGAATGCAATCTCCGGCCTATCCTAATCCCTGTAGGAGTGAGCCTGCTCGCGATGAGGTCGTCAGATCCGGCAGCGGTGTTGACTGACATTCCGCTATCGCGAGCAGGCTCACTCCCACAAGAGAAATGTTTGCCTGGGGGAATGCAAAAAGCCCCTGAATCGTGAGATTCAGGGGCTTGCGTTTAACCGGGCTACCGATCAGGCCGCTTCGATCTTGCTACGGTTCTGCTCGACCTTGCTCAGGTAATCCGCCAGTTTCTGCTGTTCCGCCGGGGTGGTGAACAAGCCCAGCTTGCTGCGGCGCCACAGAATGTCGTGCGCGGTGGTCGCCCACTCTTCGCTGCACAGGTAATCGACTTCACGGGTGTAGAGACCGCCACCGATGTGCTCGCCCAGGTCGCTGAGATTCTGCACGCCTTCGAGCATGCGCCAGGTACGGCTGCCATAGGTGGTGGCCCAGCGGCGGGCGATCTCGGTCGGCACCCAGTCGTACTTGTCGCGAATCAAGGCGCACAAGGCCTGCGGGGTGGTCATGTCTTCACCGCCCGGCAGGGTGGCGGTGGCCGTCCAGCTTGGCTTGATGTGCTTGAAGTACGGAGCGAGTTGAGCCAGCGCCGACTCGGCCAGTTTGCGGTAAGTGGTCAGCTTTCCGCCGAACACCGACAGCAGCGGCGCTTCTTCGCCGGTGCCGGACAGCGCCAGGGTGTAATCGCGGGTGACGGCCGACGGATTGTCGGATTCGTCGTTGCACAGCGGGCGAACCCCGGAGTAACTGTGCAGGATATCCTCGCGGCTGATCTGCTTCTTGAAGTGAGCGTTGACCACTTTGAGCAGGTAATCGGTTTCGCCTTCAGTAATCGCCACTTTGGCCGGGTCACCGGTGTACTCACGGTCGGTGGTGCCGATCAGGGTGAAGTGGTTCAGGTACGGAATCGTGAAGACGATGCGCTGATCTTCGTTTTGCAGAATGTGCGCGTGTTCGCCTTCGTACAGCTTCGGCACGATCAGGTGGCTGCCCTGGATCAGGCGGATGCCATACGGCGATTCCATCTTCAGGTCGTCACGAATGAACTTGGCGACCCATGGGCCGGCCGCGTTCACCAGTGCCTTGGCGCGAATCGAAAACAGGCTGCCATCGGCGCGTTCCAGGTGCAGGTGCCACAGACCCTTGATACGACGAGCGCTGACGCAGCGGGTCTGGGTGTGGACATGGGCGCCTTTCTCGCGGGCGGCCATGGCGTTCAACACCACCAGGCGCGCGTCGTCGACCCAGCAGTCGGAATATTCGAAGCCCTTGGTGATTTCGCTTTTGAGCGGGCTGTCGGAACCGAACTTCAGGCTTTTCGAACCTTCCAGTTTTTCCCGCTTGCCTAGATTGTCATACAGGAACAGGCCCGCGCGGATCATCCACGCCGGGCGCAAGTGCGGACGGTGCGGCAGCACGAAACGCATTTGCTTGACGATGTGCGGAGCCTTGGCCAGCAGCACTTCGCGCTCGGCCAGTGCTTCGCGCACCAGACGGAATTCGTAATGTTCCAGGTAGCGCAAGCCGCCGTGGATCAGCTTGCTGCTGGCCGACGAAGTGTGGCTGGCCAGATCGTCCTTTTCACAAAGGAATACCGAAAGACCGCGACCGGCGGCATCCGCTGCGATCCCCACGCCATTGATCCCGCCACCGATGACGGCAATGTCGTAGACCTCAGCAAGGGGGGGCGTAGGCAAGGTAGAAGTGGGCATCGGCAGGCCTCGGGCTTTTTTGATTTTCTGTATTGGAATTCGAACATTAATGTTCATTTGCGAAAATGGTAGCCCATAAAGCCGCCCACAGCCAGTCAACTTCGATTGAAAATACTGATCGAAGGGCGGCTAAAGGAAAATTTCCGAACATTTAAACGCGCGATAAGGCGCAAGAAGTGTGTTGCGCAGGCGATCGCCATCGCGGGCAAGCCCGCTCCCACAGGTCCAGGCGGCCTTGTGGGAGCGGGCTTGCCCGCGATGGCGTCGGTAGGAACGACGAAGAGATGAGGGGGTTAAACGACTTCCAGCCGAATCTTGTGCTGACTCAGCAATTGCGCCAACGCTGGCGATGGCGGCTGATCGGTCACCAGGCAATCGATCAAGCTGATCGGCCCCAGGCGAATCATGGCGTTGCGCCCGAATTTGCTGGAGTCCGCTGCCAGAATGACCTGGCGTGCATTGGCGATGATCGCCTGCGACACCCGCACTTCCTGATAATCGAAGTCCAGCAGGCTGCCGTCCTCATCGATGCCGCTGATGCCGACCAGCGCAAAGTCGACCTTGAACTGATTGATGAAATCGACACTCGCCTGACCGACCACGCCACCGTCGCGCCGCACATTGCCACCCGTCAGCAGGACGTCGAAGTCGTCCTTGGCGCTGAGCATCGAGGCGACGTGCAGGTTGTTGGTGATGATTTTCAGATGATTGTGATTGAGCAGCGCCCGGGCAATCGACTCGGTGGTGGTGCCGATGTTGATGAACAGCGAGGCGTGATCAGGGATCTGGGCCGCAACGGCTTCACCGATACGCTGCTTTTCATCGCGCATTTGATCGGCGCGCATGGCGTAGGCGGTGTTTTCGACACTGGAATCGTAGGCAGCGCCGCCATGGTAGCGGCGCAGCAAATTGGCTTCCGCGAGCTGATTGATGTCGCGGCGGATGGTCTGCGGTGTAACGACGAACAACGTAGCCATTTCCTCGATGCTGACATAGCCGCGTTCGCGGACCAGTTCGAGGATTTGTTGCTGACGGGGAGGCAGATTCATGGGGCTTCCTTTGGGCTGCCGTGCAAAATTTGCCCATGATGCCGCACGAATCCACTCCCTGCCAGTTACATACTGATACGAGTCCTCAGCTTGGCTTATTCAGCGCCCTCATGCGGTTCCCAGTCACGGGTGCGGCTGACGGCTTTTTTCCAGCCGGCGTAGAGTTTTTCCTTGGCGGTTTCGTCCAGGTTCGGTTCGAATTCGCGCTCGATGACCGCCTTGCCGCGCAACTCGTCCAGGCTGCCCCAGAAGCCACACGCCAGGCCGGCCAGGTAAGCCGCGCCCAGTGCTGTGGTCTCGCGCATTTGCGGACGTTCGACTTGTGTGCCGAGGATGTCGGCCTGGAACTGCATCAGGAAGTTGTTCGCCACCGCGCCGCCATCCACGCGCAGGGATTTCAGGCGTTCGCCGGAATCCTGTTGCATGGCGTCCAGCACGTCGCGGGTCTGGTAGGCAATCGATTCCAGCGCTGCGCGAATGATGTGATCCACGCGTACGCCGCGGGTCAGGCCGAACAAGGCGCCGCGGGCATACGGGTCCCAGTACGGTGCGCCCAGACCGGTAAAGGCCGGCACCAGGTAAACGCCGTTGCTGTCTTTGACCTTGTTGGCGAAGTATTCGGTGTCGTGGGCGTCGTTGATGATTTTCAGTTCATCGCGCAGCCACTGCACGGTCGAACCACCGTTGAACACGGCGCCTTCGAGCGCGTAAGCCACTTCGCCACGTGGGCCGCAAGCGATGGTGGTCAGCATGCCGTGCTTGGATTTCACGGCCTTGTCGCCGGTGTTCATCAGTAGGAAGCAGCCGGTGCCGTAGGTATTTTTCGCCTGGCCGGGCTCGACGCACATCTGGCCGAACAGGGCGGCCTGCTGGTCGCCAGCGATACCGCCGATGGCAATACCGCTTTTGGTGTGGCCATAGATTTCGGAAGAGGATTTAACTTCCGGCAGCATTTCGCGCGGAATATCCAGCACCTCCAGCATCTTCGCGTCCCACTCCAGGGTGTGGATGTTGAAGAGCATGGTGCGCGAGGCGTTGGTGTAGTCGGTAACGTGCACCTTGCCGCCGGTAAATTTCCAGATCAGCCAGCTGTCGACGGTGCCGAACAGCAATTCGCCATTGCGCGCACGCTCGCGGCTGCCTTCGACATTGTCGAGGATCCACTTGAGCTTGGTGCCGGAGAAGTACGGGTCGGTGACCAGGCCTGTGGTGTCGCTGATGTATTGCTCGTGGCCGTCACGCTTGAGCTGCTGGCAGATCTCGGTGCTGCGGCGGCACTGCCAGACGATCGCGTTATAGATCGGGCGGCCAGTGGTCTTGTCCCAGACCACGGTGGTTTCGCGCTGGTTGGTGATGCCGATGGCGGCGACCTGATCGTGATGCAGGCCGGCTTGAGCCAGGGCCTCGACCATCACGGCGCTTTGGGTAGCGAAGATTTCCATCGGGTCGTGTTCAACCCAGCCGGCTTGCGGATAGTGCTGTACGAATTCACGTTGGGCGGTGCAGACCACGTTCGCGTCGCGGTCGAAAATGATCGCGCGGGAACTGGTCGTACCCTGATCGAGGGCAATGATGTAGTTCTTATTCTGAGTGTCGGTCATGTCGATTGCCTTGGACGAAAAAAGGGAGAGGGATCAGGCGCGCAATCAATTGGGCAGGATCACGCGCCTACGGTATCAAGAAGTTCTTGGTTTGCCGTCAATGGCCGGTGTTGCGTCCGTTGTAGCAGGGATGGCGCCGGGCAGATGACGGGCAATCAGCCCGCGATAGGCGGCAGCGCCGAGGCAGGCACCGACAATCGGTGCAAAAATCGGAATCAGGAAATACGGAATATCGCGGCCGCCAGTGAGGGAAATTTCACCCCAGCCTGTAAAGAAAGTCATCAGCTTGGGACCAAAATCCCGTGCCGGGTTCATGGCGAAACCGGTCAGCGGGCCCATCGAACTGCCGATCACTGCGATCAGCAGACCGATCAGCAGCGGTGCCAGAGGGCCCTTTGGCAGACCGTTGTTGTCATCGGTCAGGGACATGATCACGCCCATCAGGATCGCCGTGATGATCACCTCGACCAGGAACGCCTGCGCCGTGGACAGGGCCGGGTTAGGGAAGGTGGAAAACACCGACGCTAATTCAAGACTGGCCTGCGTGCCACGAACCATATGGTGAGTTTGTTCGAAATCGAAGAAGAGGTTGCTGTACAGCGTATAGACCAAAAAGGCCCCGCAGAACGCGCCGGCAATCTGGGAGAGGATGTAGAACGGCAGTTTGCGCTTTTCGAAATCGGCAAAAATGCTCAACGCGATGCTGACAGCTGGATTGAGGTGAGCGCCGGAAACGCCGGCAGTCAGGTAAATCGCCATGCTCACGCCGACGCCCCAGATGATGCTGATTTCCCATAAGCCAAAGCTGGCGCCCGCGACCTTAAGCGCGGCAACACAACCAGTGCCGAAGAAGATCAGCAGCGCAGTGCCCAGAAACTCGGCCGTGCATTGGCTGGAGAGCGACGGTTGTTGTAAAGCAGTAGTCATTGAAAACCTCGTTTTTTGTTGTTGTCTGGCGCTTTTTTCATCATGGCCAAAGCGCGTTTTCCTCCGAGGCAGAATCCCCATCCTGTTCTCGGCCTGCTGCGGGTGCTGCTGTAAGACATTTCGTGCTGTATTCAGAAACGAAAAAATATAGACAAGAAACGCTGCTGTCAAAGGTCGAAAGTGAACCATCAGTCACATTTCAACTATTAGTCACGTGAATGATCGCAACGTTCACGCGGTGGACTGAGCGTGGATGAACGGCAAATCATGTGGCCAGGCCTATGAATGAGTGGCGCAATAGAGCCTTTTACTGAGCGATGGCCTAGAATTCAGCGCAGTATTTTTCTACAGCCGCCCCCGTCTGGAGTTGTCATGACCCCCGCATTGGATTTGTTGAAAAAAGTTCGAGCCGAACATCGCGTGCACAGTTACGAACATGATCCGAAGGCTGCGTCCTATGGACTGGAGGCCGCGGAAAAACTGGGATTGGACCCGGCACGGGTGTTCAAGACCTTGTTGGCCGCCAGTGAAAAAGGTGAATTGCTGGTGGCCGTGGTGCCGGTCGTCGGAAGTCTGGATCTCAAGCACCTGGCTCATGCGGCCGGTGTGAAAAAAGCTGAAATGGCTGATCCTGCCGCGGCACAACGCGCGACGGGTTACCTGTTGGGCGGCATCAGTCCGCTGGGACAGAAAAAGCGCCTGCGCACCTTCATCGACAACTCGGCGCAGCCCTTCGCCAGCATTTTTGTCAGCGCCGGTCGACGCGGGCTGGAAGTCGAGTTGGCGCCAGCGGTGCTGGCTGAACATACCCAAGCGAAATTCGCCGACATTGGCCGAGCCTGAGCCGCTGAATGACGAAAAATTGCCCGCTCTGTCACTGGTACGAATGGTCAGGCAACGACATCCTCGGTGGCCGGACATAAGGAGAAAGTCATGCAGCTAGCGTTTCATCAGGTCGACGCGTTCAGCGATCGGCCATTTAGTGGCAACCCGGCGATGGTCTATCGGCTCGAAGCCTGGCTCGCCGATGAGTTGATGCAGAAGATCGCCGCTGAGCACAATCTCGCCGAGACTGCCTTCGTGGTGCGCGAAGGGCAGGGCTGGCACATCCGCTGGTTCACGCCGGCCACCGAAGTGCCGCTATGCGGTCATGCGACCCTGGCGAGCGCTTATGTTTTGTTTGAGATCTACAACGAACCGGTCGAACGTCTGGACTTCATGTGCAAGTCCGGTCCGTTGAGTGTGAGTCGTGAGGGCGGGCGCTTGTGGCTGGATTTCCCGGCCATTGTGCCGTCAGAAGTGGGTGTGACCCTGGATGTCGAGCGCGCCTTGGGCGTCGAAGTGGTCGATGTGTTGGGTTCCAATGAATTGTTCGTGGTGCTGGAGTCCGAGCAAGCTGTGCTCGATTGTCAGCCTGACATGGTCGCGCTGGCCAAGCTGCCGTGGCCGGGCGCCATCGTCACTGCCAAGGGCAGTCGGCATGATTTCGTGTCCCGCTACTTTGCTCCGGCGATCGGCATCAACGAAGACCCGGTGACCGGTTCGACCCATTGCAGTCTGATTCCGTACTGGTCGAAGCGGTTGGGCAAGACGAATCTCACCGCCTACCAGTGCTCGAAGCGAGGCGGGGAGCTGTTCTGTCGACTGGAAGGGGATCGAGTGAAGATTGGCGGGCAGGCAACGCTGGTTGCGAGCGGAACGCTCATTCTCGGTTGACCAAAACTTACTGTGGGAGCGAGCTTGCTCGCGATAGCTGTGGTTCAGTCAACATCTCTGTTGAATGTGAAATTGCTATCGCGAGCAAGCTCGCTCCCACAGGGATTGTGCTGGTCAGCTGGCGGTGCTGTAGCGGCGGACACCGGACTCTACAGTCGGAATCTGCGCGGCCGTGCTGCCGGACGCCTGGAACAACACCAGATGTTCAGCCGCGACACGAATGCCCACTTCTGCCCCGACCAGATGATCGGCGTGGCTGGGGAAAATCGACTCCAGTTGCGCGCCGGTCGGCAGCTGCAAACGATAGAGCGTCGATGCACCCTGGAACGACTTGCCGACAATCCGCGCCTTCAATGCGCTGTCCGGCGCATAAACGATATCGTCCGGGCGCAGCAATACGTCCACTGCACCGCCTACCGGCCACGTGTAGGCTCGGTTGCCGCGCAACTCACCCAGTTCGGTCTGCACCGACTCCGGGCTGCTCAACTGGCCGCGGATGAAATAACCCTGGCCAATGAAACTCGCCACATAGGGTGTCAGCGGTTCGTGATACAGGTTGTAGGGCGTGTCCCATTGTTCCAGGCGACCTTCCTTGAAAACCCCGACATGATCGCTGACCGCGAAGGCTTCTTCCTGATCGTGGGTCACCAGAATCGCACTGGTGCCACGGGCCTTGAGAATGTCACGCACCTCATGGCTGAGCTTGCGTCGCAGTTCGCCATCGAGGTTGGAGAAGGGTTCGTCGAGCAGCAGCAATTGCGGTTCAGGCGCCAGTGCGCGGGCCAATGCGACACGCTGCTGCTGACCGCCGGACAACTCGTGCGGAAAGCGCTTGCCAAGGTTTTTCAGGTTGACCAGTTCCAGCAATTCTTCAGTGACACGCTCCTTTTGCGGATGCTTGCGGATCCCGAAGGCGATGTTCTCGGCGACACTCAAATGCGGAAACAGCGCGTAGTCCTGAAACACCATGCCAATCCGGCGTTTCTCCGGGGCAAGGGTGAAACCGGGTTTGGACAGGGTCTCGCCCGCCAAGGTGATTTCACCTTCGTGCACCGGTTCGAAACCGGCAATCGCCCGCAGTGTGGTGGTCTTGCCGCAGCCCGAGGAACCGAGCAGACAACCGATATCGCCGGCATTCAAATTCAGGTTGAGGTTCTGCACAACCCGCTGCTCTTGATAGCCGCAGGCGAGGTTGCGCAGATTGAGCAGTAATGGATGGCTCATGCGTGATGGTACGAAGGCGGGACGAGAAACTCGAGCAGGGCCTTTTGTGCATGAAGGCGGTTTTCTGCTTGATCCCAGGCGACCGAGCGTTTGTCGTCGAGCAGGTCGAGGCTGATTTCCTCGCCACGGTGAGCCGGCAGGCAGTGCATGAACAGCACGTCTTCGGCGGCCAGGTCGAGCAGGGCGCGGGTGACCTGGTACGGCGCGAACAGCTTCAGGCGTTTGGCGGTTTCTTCTTCCTGGCCCATGGAGGTCCAGACGTCAGTGCTCACCAGGTGGGCGCCGCGCACGGCATCCTGCGGATCGCGGACGATGGTCACGCGATCGCCGGCCTTGGCCAGGAATTGCGCATTGGGTTCAAAACCTTCAGGGCAGGCAACGCGCAACTGGAAGTCGAACTGGATCGCCGCTTCTATATAGCTGTTGCACATGTTGTTGCCATCGCCGATCCAGGCCACGGTCTTGCCCTGGATCGAACCACGGTGCTCGAGGAACGTCTGCATGTCGGCCAGCAACTGGCACGGATGCAGGTCATCGGACAGGCCGTTGATCAGCGGGACGCGCGAATTGGCGGCGAATTCGGTCAGTGTGCTATGGGAAAACGTGCGGATCATCACCGCATCGAGCATGCTCGACATGACAATGGCGGCGTCACCGATCGGCTCGCCACGGCCCAACTGGGTGTCGCGCGGCGACAGGAAGATAGCCTGGCCACCGAGCTGGATCATGCCCGCTTCGAAGGAAATACGGGTGCGGGTCGAGGATTTTTCGAAAATCATCCCCAGGACGCGGTTTTTCAGAGGCTCGAACAGTACGCCGCGGTTACGCAGGTCCTTGAGCTCAACGCCTCGACGGATCACGCTGACCAGCTCTTCGGGCGTGCAATCCATCAGGGAGAGAAAGTGCCTTGCGCTCATCATTGACTACCTTTTTGCAACAGACCGCAGATACTCAAAGCCTTGTTTAACTAAAAAAACGGGCGAGACCTGCGGCGTAAGCCGCACGGGGCGACGAAATAGGGGAAGGCGCGATCTTGACATTAAATGTCGCGTTTTTCCAATAGGCTACGGTGTTCGGGGATTTCAGAGGGGCTACGGGTGACCGCAGTAGCGCATTTGAAGCCGGTTTCCAGACAGCAGCCCGTCATTTGTACACCGGGCTCGACGGGCTTGGCAATCAAGTGGGGCGGGGATGGCGTCTTCTCGGTCGGTTTTTGACCTGGCATTCGCTCGCCGCCGAGACATGTGTTCAGTCTGAAACATTTGCTAATGCAAGGTGCTGGGTTATAACTAAGTCACGAGCGACGCAGGAAGCATCGGAATGGAATCAAAAGAACAGTTGTTAATGGATCTACTGAGCCTCACGGCCCGCTCACTGACTCACCTCACCGCCTCCATGACGTCGATGTCCTTCGAATTGATGCGCAGTGACGACGATGTGACCAAGGCTGCCGGTCGACGGATGATCGACCGCATGGCAACTATCAGCACCGGGCTCGACGAGCATTGGCGACTGATCGGTGAGCTCACGGGCGTGCATATCGCACAGGAACAGATCGAAACCATTCAGGAGATCCAGTTGCAGGCGCCGCCCCCCGGGTTGCCGCCGAACTGATCGTGCGCGGCCATCGGCTGGCCTGATAGTCAGCAATTCACGAGACGAACGTCGCTGGCGCAGGCGCGGGGCAGGCGCCATAGTTTTGTTCCCGCGGCCGACATTGCCCGCCCAAAACAAAACAGAGACTGGCCATGACCAAGACTCTCCATCACCGTGCCTGCCACCTGTGTGAAGCCATCTGCGGCCTGACCATCGAGACGTCCGAAATCGACGGCAACGGCGTGCAGATCACCTCGATCAAAGGCGATTCGCTGGATACGTTCAGCCGCGGGCACATCTGCCCCAAAGCGGTTGCCCTGCAAGACATTCAGAATGATCCGGATCGCCTGCGCCAGCCGATGCTGCGGGTCGGCAGTGAATGGCAGCCTATCGAGTGGGAAGACGCGTTCAACCTGGTTGCTGAACGCCTCTGCGCGATTCAGGAGCGTCACGGGCAGAACGCGGTGGCGGTCTATCAAGGCAACCCCAGCGTGCACAACTATGGGTTGATGACCCACAGCAATTACTTCCTGGGACTGCTGAAAACCCGCAACCGGTTTTCCGCGACCTCGGTCGATCAGTTGCCTCATCACCTGACCAGTCATTTGATGTACGGCCACGGTTTGCTGTTGCCGATCCCGGACATCGATCACACCGATTTCATGCTGATTCTGGGCGGCAACCCGCTGGCGTCCAACGGCAGCATCATGACCGTGCCGGATGTGGAGAAGCGCCTGAAGGCGATTCAGGCCCGGGGCGGCAAAGTGGTGGTGGTCGATCCACGCCGCAGCGAAACGGCGGCGATTGCCGACCAGCATCTGTTCGTGCGTCCCGGTGGCGATGCGGCGTTGTTGTTCGGCTTGCTCAACACGTTGTTCACCGAAGGCCTGGCCCGCGACAGTCATCTGCCGGTGGACGGCCTGGATGAAGTGCGCGAGGCGATTGCAACGTTCACCGCCGAAACCATGAGCCCCCTGTGCGCAGTGCCGGCGGAGCAGATCCGCCAACTGGCGCGGGATTTCGCGGCGGCGCCGACAGCGGTCTGTTATGGCCGCATGGGTGTGTCGACCCAGGCCTTCGGCACGCTGTGCCATTGGCTGGTGCAACTGATCAACCTCGTCACCGGCAACCTCGACCGCGTCGGTGGTGCACTGTGCACCGAGCCGGCGGTGGATCTGGTGGCTTCGACTTCGGGTGGGCATTTCAATCGATGGCAGAGCCGTGTGTCCGGGCGTCCGGAATACAGCGGCGAGTTGCCGGTCTCGGCGTTGGCCGAAGAGATGCTCACCGGCGGAGAAGGGCAGGTTCGTGCGCTGATCACCGTGGCCGGCAATCCTGTCCTGTCCACGCCCAATGGCCGGCAATTGGAACAGGCGCTGGACGGGCTGGAGTTCATGGTCAGCGTTGACCTCTACATCAATGAAACCACGCGCTACGCCGACCTGATCCTGCCGTCGACCTCGGCGCTGGAAAACGATCACTACGACACCACGTTCAACCTGTTCGCGGTGCGCAACGTGACGCGCTTCAACCGGGCGATCCTGGCCAAACCCGAAGGCGCGTTGCATGACTGGGAAATCTTCGTCGGCCTGGCCAAGGCGTTCGCGGCGAAGACCGGCAAGGAATTGAAACCGACCATTGCTCCCGCGCAGATGATTGATCATGGCTTGCGGATGGGGCTTTATGGCGATGCCTCGCCACACAAGCTTTCGTTGGCGACGCTGTTCGATCACCCGCATGGCATCGATCTGGGGGCACTCAAGTCCAACCTGGCGCCGCGTCTGAAAACCGCCAACCAGCGAGTCCAGGCAGCGCCTGCCGTTATTCTCGCCGACCTGGCCCGTTTCGCCGCGCTGCAAGCACCGGCCGCCGACGAATTGCTGATGATTGGCCGCCGGCATGTGCGCAGCAACAATTCCTGGATGCACAACTATCACCGCTTGGTGAAGGGCAAGCCGCGCCATCAATTGTTGATGCACCCGGATGACCTGAGCAGTCGCGGACTCGGCGACGGACAGCGCGTACGGGTCAGTTCGCGGGTCGGCGTGATCGAAGTTGAAGTGCTCGCCAGCCTGGATATGATGAAAGGCGTGGTCAGTCTTCCTCACGGTTGGGGGCATGCGCGCCCGGGCGTGCAAATGACGATCGCCAGCAGCCAGCCGGGTTCCAGCGCCAACGACCTGACCGACGAGTGTCAGCTCGATGAGTTGTCGGGGAATGCGGCGTTGAACGGCGTTCCGGTGACCGTGGTGGCGGCTTGATTGAGTCTGTCGGGGAGACCGAGCATGGCGCTCGGGTTTCCGTTACAATGCGCCACCGTGCCGACCTATGAGTCGGAAAGTTCAGCCGAGGTGCTCCATGGATATCATCGAAACGATTAAAGAGCAGATTGCTAACAACACCATTCTGCTTTACATGAAAGGTTCGCCGAATGCCCCGCAGTGCGGCTTCTCCGCGAAAGCCGCGCAGGCCGTGATGGCATGTGGTGAAAAGTTTGCGTACGTGGACATCCTGCAGAACCCGGAAATCCGCGCGAACCTGCCAAAATATGCCAACTGGCCAACCTTCCCGCAATTGTGGGTCGGTGGTGAGCTGGTTGGCGGTAGCGACATCATGACTGAGATGGCTGCTGACGGTTCGTTGCAGAGCACGATCAAGGCCGCTGTTGAAAAAGCAGCTGCTGGCAAGACCGAAGCCTGAACCCCGGTCATTAAAAAAGCCCCGCCTCTTTAAAAGAGTGCGGGGCTTTTTATTGTCTCGATTTCAGCGGGTGCAAACTTACTCGTCTTCGCCCATCTGCGATTGCAGGTAGTTCTCAAGACCGACTTTATCGATCAGGCCCAGTTGGGTTTCCAGCCAGTCGATATGTTCTTCTTCAGATTCCAGAATGTCTTCGAGCAGTTCGCGGCTACCGTAGTCGCCAACGGTTTCGCAATGAGCGATAGCGACTTTAAGGTCGGCATGGCCGGTGCGTTCGATGCGCAGGTCGCACTCAAGCATTTCCTGGGTGTGTTCACCGATCTGCAGCTTGCCAAGGTCCTGAACGTTCGGCAGGCCCTCGAGGAACAGGATGCGCTTGATCAGCTTGTCCGCGTGCTTCATCTCATCGATGGATTCGTGGTACTCGTGCTTGCCGAGTTTGTTCAGGCCCCAATCTTCATACATGCGTGCATGCAGGAAGTATTGATTGATCGCGACCAGTTCATTGGCAAGGATCTTGTTGAGATGCTGGATGACTGTAATGTCGCCTTTCATGATGGGGTCCTGCCCTTTATTAGCTGTCTATAAGCCGGAGTTTGAGCCGCGCAACTAAGGGTGTCAAACCTAAGTAATTGAAATTTATATGAAAATTAATCGGAATAAGAATGTTTGTGTTCCGCGTCTTGCGCGTAAGCGATTGATTTGCAGCCATAAAAAAACCGGACATCAAGTCCGGTTCATTGAAATTCGGGGTATCAGGCAGCGGTAAATTCTACAGGATAAGGAATCGCGGCCTGTGCCGATTGCAGTTTGCCCAGCGTTTCGCGAACGACTTCCTTGGCAAGGCAGGCGCATTTGCCGCATTGGCTGGCGACCCCGGTGGCGTTACGGACTTCCTTGTAGCTGCAGCAACCTTCATAGATTGCATCGCGGATTTGACCGTCGGTGACGCCAGTGCAGAGGCAAACATACATAAGTGAAAACCGTCGCTGGTTGAGACTCAATTGCGATGGATCTTAATGTTAACGAGAATGATTGTCAAAGTGCTTTCTGAAAGCTTCGCGTTATAAATCCGCATCACTGACGAACGGTTTCCGATAAGGCCATCGGCCAGTATCCAGGCAAGCGGCAATTTTTCCGTCGCGTTGAAAAACCGTTAAGGACAGCTCAAATACGCCGTGTATGATGGTCGGTCCTTGCGAAGGGGGTCGTGTCACAGGGCTGTCGCCTGAGGGTGGCAGGCTGACGCGAACCCAGTTCTTCACGTTAATAGACCAGGAGATATTCAATGAGCGTACTCGTAGGCAAACAAGCCCCTGACTTCACCGTGCCGGCTGTACTGGGCAATGGCGAAATCGTAGACAGCTTCACCCTGTCCTCGGCCATCAAAGGCAAATACGGCCTGGTGTTCTTCTACCCACTGGACTTCACCTTCGTTTGCCCGTCCGAGCTGATCGCTCTGGACAACCGCATGGCTGACTTCAAGGCACGTAACGTTGAAGTGGTCGCCGTTTCGATCGACTCGCACTTCACCCACAACGCCTGGCGCAACACCCCGGTGAACAATGGCGGTATCGGCCAGGTTCGCTACACCATGGCTGCTGACATCAAGCAGGAAATCATGAAGGCTTACGACGTGCAGTCCGCTGACGGCGTAGCTTTCCGTGGTGCGTTCCTGATCGACGACAAAGGCGTTGTCCGCTCGCAGATCATCAACGACCTGCCGCTGGGCCGTAACATGGAAGAGCTGATTCGTCTGGTCGACGCTCTGCAATTCCACGAAGAGCACGGCGAAGTTTGCCCTGCCAACTGGAAAAAAGGCGACAAGGGCATGAACGCTTCGCCAGAAGGCGTTGCTGCTTACCTGACCGAGCACGCTGCGGCGCTGTAAGCCCAAGCGTCAGGCATAAAAAAACCGGCCTCAGTGGCCGGTTTTTTTATGCGCGGGATTATTCAGCGACAGGATCAGTCGTTGAAGTCTTCCCAGCCGCCCATTTGCTTCCAGCGATTGACGATGCCGCAGAACAGCTCGGCCGTCTTTTCGGTGTCGTAGCGAGCCGAGTGAGCCTCACGACCGTCGAAATCGATGTCGGCAGCCTGACAGGCCTTGGCCAGCACGGTTTGACCGTAAGCCAGACCGGCAAGGGTCGCGGTATCGAAACTGGAGAACGGATGGAACGGGTTGCGTTTCATGTCCAGGCGCGTGACCGCGGCATTCAGGAAACCCAGATCGAAGCTGCTGTTGTGTCCGACCAGAATCGCCCGTTTGCAGCCGTTGGCTTTCAGGGCCTTGCGGATACCTCGAAAGATATCGGTCAATGCGGCTTCTTCGCTCACGGCCATGCGCAGCGGGTGATCGAGTTTGATCCCGGTGAATTCCAGCGCGGCCGCTTCGATGTTGGCGCCTTCAAAAGGCTCTACACGAAAGAAATAGGTGTGATCGGGGTACACAAAGCCTTTTTCGTCCATGGCGATGGTGGTTGCAGCAATTTCCAGCAGGGCGTCGGTGGCCGAGTTGAAGCCACCGGTTTCTACGTCGACGACAACCGGCAGGTAACCACGGAATCTGGCAGCCATTGGATGACGAGGACCGCCTCCACCGCCTTGACCGTCCTGTTCGTCGTCGAAATGGTCTTCACTCACGCGTGTTCCTCCAGCAGGCGCCAGCGCAGTTTTTCACCGGCGCGCAGCGGGATGACAGTCAGCTCGCCGAAAGGCAGGCTGGTTGGGGCGGTCCACTCATCGCGGACCAGGGTAATGCGATCGGTGTTCACCGGCAGGCCGTAGAAACGCGGGCCGTTGAGGCTGGCGAACGCTTCGAGCTTGTCCAGCGCGTTGCGCTGTTCGAAGGCTTCGGCGTACATCTCGATGGCGGCATAAGCCGTGTAGCAACCGGCGCAGCCGCAGGCCGCTTCCTTGGCATGCTGGGCATGAGGCGCCGAGTCGGTGCCGAGGAAGAACTTGTCGCTGCCGCTGGTGGCGGCATCGAGCAGGGCTTCCTGGTGGGTATTGCGCTTGAGGATCGGCAGGCAATAGAAGTGCGGCCGAATCCCGCCCACCAACATGTGGTTGCGGTTGTACAGCAGGTGATGGGCGGTGATGGTTGCGCCAACGTTGGCCGAAGCCTCGTTGACGAACTGCACGGCGTCAGCGGTGGTGATGTGTTCGAACACCACTTTGAGCGTCGGGAAACGCTCGACCACACGACGCATGTGCTCATCGATGAAAAGCTTTTCGCGATCGAACACGTCGACATCGCTACGGGTGACTTCGCCGTGAATCAGCAAGGGCATCCCGACCTCGGCCATGGCCTCGAGTGCAGGGAAGATCTTGTCGATACTGGTGACGCCAGAGTCCGAATTGGTGGTCGCGCCGGCCGGGTACAGCTTGGCGGCGTAAACGAAACCGCTGGCCTTGGCCTCGCGAATTTCTTCGGGTTGGGTACGGTCGGTCAGGTACAGCACCATCAACGGTTCGAAGCGACTGCCAGCCGGGCGTGCAGCGAGAATCCGCTGTCGATAGCCATCGGCTTCAGCGGCGTTACGCACCGGAGGTACCAGGTTGGGCATGATGATGGCGCGACCAAAGGTGCGCGCAACATCGGCAACGGTATTGGTCAACACGGCACCATCGCGAAGATGGATATGCCAGTCGTCGGGACGCAGCAGGGTCAGGCGGTCGGACATGAGGGGATTCCAGGCGGGTCAAACTGAGGGGAATGCTACCGGAAAAGACTCTTCCAGGCACTCGCTATCAAGTTTTGAAGGAAGCTTCCGATATCCAGTAGTACGCCGTAAACATGCGTGTGTCGGTCTTTTTGTTGTAGAAGCCAGTGGAGCCTCCCGTGCGCCAGCGTTATTTAGCCTTGCTCAGTGTGTTTGCCAGCCTTCCTGCAATGGCGCTCACTTTCCAGACGCGTCTGGAGAGCATCGAATGGACGGTCGAAGGTGACAAGTTCGAATGCCGCCTGAGTCAGCCGATCACCGATTTCGGGTCGGGTGAGTTCGTGCGCCGTGCTGGCGAGCAGGCGACGTTTCGTCTCAAATCCTACAACGCGATGATCGGCGGCGGTTCAGCGACCCTTCTGGCAGCGGCTGCACCGTGGCAACCGGGACGTGGCGACATCAACCTGGGGTCGGTGCAAATCGGTAGTGGCAATGTGCTGTTCAACAGTTCGCAAGTTCAGGCCGGACGCCTGATCAGCGGATTGATGGACGGTCGCAGTCCGGTCATCCGGCATTCCTCCGGCGACGGTCGTGTGTCTGAGGTGCGCCTGTTGCCGGTCAAGTTCAGCAAAGCCTTCAACGACTACCAGGGTTGCGTCGCAAAATTACTGCCGAAGAATTTCGAACAGGTCAAACAGTCTGAAATCGGTTTCCCGGGTGAAGGTGTTGACCTCGACGCGCGGGGCAAGGCCCAGTTGCAGGTGATGCTGGAGTTCATGAAGGCCGATCCGACGGTCAATCACATTGAGCTCGACGGGCACTCCGACAACAGCGGCAATCGCCTGACCAACCGTGAGTTGTCACGCCGTCGGGCGTTGGCGGTGATGGACTTTTTCAAGGCCAATGGCATTCAGGAATCGCAGATCACCCTGCGTTTCCACGGTGAGCGTTACCCTGTGGCGCCAAACACCAGCGCCACCAACCGCGCGAAGAATCGCCGGGTCGCGGTGCGCCTGGAACGGGTGGCCCCGACCGATAAAGTGGCGCCTCAAGTCGCGACGCCCGGCAGCGCTGCCACGACCTCCTGAACCCGCTGAAATCGTCGCTCGCTCGACATAATCTGTCGCTTCGTCGTCATAAGCTGTCGCGCCTCTGTAAATTATTTCGTATGACCGGTAGACTTCACGGCTTTCCGTAGAACCCCGTGGAGTGATGGCATGGCGGACGTAAACAAGGTCGTTCTGGCGTATTCCGGCGGCCTGGACACTTCGGTGATCCTCAAGTGGCTGCAGGATACTTATAACTGTGAAGTCGTGACCTTCACCGCTGACCTGGGTCAGGGCGAAGAGGTCGAACCTGCACGCGCCAAGGCACAAGCCATGGGCGTCAAAGAGATCTACATCGACGACTTGCGCGAAGAGTTCGTGCGCGATTTCGTTTTCCCGATGTTCCGCGCCAACACCGTTTACGAAGGCGAGTACCTGCTGGGTACTTCCATCGCTCGTCCGTTGATCGCCAAACGCCTGATCGAAATCGCCAACGAAACCGGCGCTGACGCCATTTCCCACGGCGCCACTGGCAAAGGCAACGACCAGGTTCGTTTCGAGCTCGGTGCCTACGCCTTGAAGCCAGGCGTAAAAGTGATTGCTCCGTGGCGCGAATGGGACTTGCTGTCCCGTGAAAAGCTGATGGATTACGCTGAAAAGCACAATATCCCGATCGAGCGTCACGGCAAGAAAAAATCCCCGTACTCGATGGATGCCAACTTGCTGCACATCTCCTATGAAGGCGGCGTGCTGGAAGACACCTGGACCGAGCACGAAGAAGACATGTGGAAGTGGACCGTCTCTCCGGAGAAGGCTCCAGACAAGGCGCAGTACCTGGAACTGACCTACCGCAACGGCGACATCGTGGCACTGGACGGCGTCGAAATGACCCCGGCCACCGTGCTGGCGACCCTGAACCGTATCGGTGGCGAACACGGTATCGGCCGTCTCGACATCGTCGAGAACCGTTACGTGGGCATGAAGTCCCGTGGCTGCTACGAAACCCCTGGCGGCACCATCATGCTGCGCGCTCACCGTGCGATCGAATCGATCACCCTGGACCGTGAAGTGGCTCACCTCAAAGACGAGTTGATGCCTAAATACGCCAGCCTGATCTACACCGGTTACTGGTGGAGCCCTGAGCGTCTGATGCTGCAACAGATGATCGATGCGTCCCAGGCTCACGTGAACGGCGTTGTGCGCCTGAAGTTGTACAAGGGCAATGTGATCGTCACCGGCCGCAAGTCCGACGAATCGTTGTTCGATGCCAACATCGCGACCTTCGAAGAAGACGGCGGCGCCTACAACCAGGCCGACGCGGCGGGCTTCATCAAGCTCAACGCCTTGCGTATGCGCATTGCTGCAAACAAAGGCCGGAAGCTGTTCTGAGACCTTTGAAGTCGCAATAGAAATGTGGCCTTGTCGATGACAAGGCCACATTGCTGAAAGGGGGGGATTTTCTGCCCGGACATGCGATTTATCGTTCTATTCGTTGTTGCTCATACCTCTCCTTCTGCGTTTCTCCCCGATTCTCTTCCAGAGCATCGCCTGCTGCTGTGGGAATAAATCCTCAGCCCACCGTCGTCACGTCACGTGAACTCAAATTGTAAGCAATGCAGAAAGCATGACGCTTTCGGGTTTGTTTCGAGTGCTTGAGCGCGTTTTCCTTCAAAAATGCCTCCGAGTCGGCGCTGGTGATAAACACGATCAGTTGCTCAGGCTTTTCCTGTTGTTGCTGGACCTTCTCCATCAGGTGGTTGAATTCCGTTTTTCTGCACATGACCCGCGCATCAATGATGTGCAGGTCCTGTGACCGCATGGGCAAACGCAGGTAGTGGTTCGCCCAATGTTCCGGAGGGTCTTCGAAAGTGCTGCTGTGCGGTCGATCAGCGTTGCCCATGACTTTTATGAAGTGCTTTCCTTTCTCAAAGTCAGTGGGCGCATAAAGCGATCGGTAATTGAAGTTGAGTGTGGCAAAGAACAGAAAGAGCAAATAAAAGGGGAAGCTGATAAGGAACCAGATATAAATCTCTCGCTCCTTGTTGTCGAGAAAGGGCAGTGATACAGCAGCTGATGTTTCAGACAGTGCTGCAAATATCGCAATGATAGTCATGGGGTTGGTGATTTTTCTCTTGGGTTTTATCATGTCGTATGCTCATGAATGATGTCTTTTTCTCGAAAATTTAGAGGTTTTTTTAAAGGAATGTAAGTTGGTGTTGTGTTGTTTATTAGTTGTGTATTGGAACTCCTTGTTATAGGGGTTTTCAGTAAGTTGTTATAGTAGCTGTGTTCATGTTAAATCAGGTGTGAGTGGGTGGTTGTTTTAGTCATTGTTGAGTTTGTTTTTGTTTCCGGCGTGGCGCTGGTGTGAACTTTTTTACTGAAAGTAACGCGCGTGCAGACATGGGGGAGTTGCGTTCAACCCAGGTGTCTTGGGGGCGGGTTGATTTCAAGCGTAGCTCAATTCCGGGCCTTTCGTGTGACAAATGGACTTCGGCAGGTCGTTTGTTTTCAGATGTATATCGATACAAAAAAAATGAAACGTAGCACGTGCACGGGTCAATAAAATTTAAGACACACAGTAATCGTAAGAATCTTGTAAGACTTCTCCTGCTTTTTTGTAGGGAATGTCTCTCGGTGTGGGTGGCCGAGGGGGGCGGCATGCCATGTCTGAAACGACTAGGCTATTGTGCGGGCTCTAAAAATTCGAACAGCGAAAATTGGACTTGCCCATGAATAAAGTGCTGATCGTGGATGATCACCCCGTCATTCGTCTTGCGGTACGTATGCTAATGGAGCGACATGGCTACGAGGTCATTGCAGAAACAGATAATGGCGTGGATGCGTTACAACTTGCCCGTGAGCTAATGCCGGATATTGTCATTCTGGATATTGGAATACCGAAACTGGATGGATTGGAAGTCATTGCGCGTCTTACCTCAACGGCAATGCCTCTTAAAGTGCTGATACTGACGTCTCAGGCGCCCGGGCATTTTTCCATGCGTTGCATGCAGTCGGGGGCCGCCGGGTATGTTTGCAAACAACAGGATCTCACTGAGTTGCTCAGTGCGATAAAGGCAGTGCTGTCTGGCTACAGTTACTTCCCCAATCAGGCGTTGCACACCGTGCGTTCAAGTCTTGGCAATGCCAGTGAGGCGGACATGGTGGATCGTCTGTCGGGGCGCGAGATGATGGTGTTGCAACAGCTTGCTCGAGGAAAGACCAACAAGGAGATCGCTGATGGCATGTTTCTCAGCAACAAAACCGTCAGTACTTACAAGACCCGCCTGTTGTTGAAGCTCAATGCTCGCTCCCTGGTCGATCTGATCGAATTGGCTCAACGCAATGGTCTGGTATGAGTACGCCAGCGTTTGACGAATCACGATGAAGGGACTGCCTGCAGGATCGGCACTTAGTAAAAAGCCTCCGTTTCGGGAGGCTTTTAGGTGTTATAGGTCAAAATCGTAATCGGCCAATTGCTTTTGCAGTCGGCGCTCCTCCAGCAGATTGTCGATGGTACGGCGTTTGCTCAGGTTGGTCTTTGCCACTTCAACCACCGGTTCAGCGTCATCGGCCTCAACGGGTGTGAAGTCGTCTTCTACGTCCAATTGCTCTTTGCCAGTGCTCATAGGTTAACTCCAGGCTAAGACTGCCTTTGGCGCTCCTTATATCGACAATCGACCGGCGGGTAAAAAAGATTTTTTCAATCGGTATATCAATAAATCTAATACTGCCTCAATCGTCCGAGGTCTTTGCCTTGTATTCGCATAAATCCTCGATACGGCAACTGCCGCAGCGAGGCTTGCGGGCCAGGCAGACGTAGCGTCCGTGCAGGATCAACCAGTGATGGGCGTCGAGCAGGTATTGCTTGGGCACGAACTTCATCAGTTTGTGCTCCACCTCGACAACGTTCTTGCCGGGTGCAATACCTGTGCGATTGCTGACGCGGAAAATGTGGGTATCGACCGCCATGGTCAGCTGACGAAACGCAGTATTGAGTACCACGTTGGCGGTCTTGCGACCCACTCCGGGCAGCGCTTCCAGTTCCTCGCGGGTTTGCGGTACTTCACCGCCGTGGCGCTCTACCAGCAAGCGACAGGTTTCGATCACGTTTTTTGCTTTGCTGTTGTAGAGGCCAATGGTCTTGATGTATTCCGAAAGTCCCTCGACCCCCAAGGCATAGATCGCCGCCGGTGTATTGGCCACCGGGTACAGTTTGGCGGTGGCCTTGTTGACGCCGACATCGGTTGACTGGGCGGACAGAATCACCGCAATCAGCAATTCGAACGGCGAGGAATACGCCAGTTCGGTCTTCGGTTCCGGGTTGTCTTCGTGAAACCTGCGGAAAATTTCCAGACGTTTTGCGGCATTCATGGGCGATGCGTTTCCTCGAAAGCAATCAAATTGAAGAGGTCGAGCGGAGACAGGCCTGGCGCGCGGCGATCAACAGCCCCAACAGAATGAAGCCGCCGGGGGCCAGCGTCGCCAGGTGTAGGCCACTGTCGCCGATGAATCCGCGCAGCAGGCCAAGGCCCACCATCAGTGCGCCAAACCCTGCGCACAAGCGCAGGCGATCGCGCCGGGATTCCTGGAAAAAGCCATTGTGTTCCAGCACGACGCATTGCAAGGCAATCAATCCGGCGTAGACGCCTGCGTGCAGATGCCATTGAAGCGACCAGACTTGCGCACCAAGCTCCGCGCAAGCGGTCAACGTAGCCGCCAGCACGACGCTGGCCAGCAAACGGGTGGACGGCTCCAGTCGTGGTCGCAGCACGCCCATCAAGAGGGCGTAGGCGCAGGTCACCACGACAAACATCAGCCACAGGCCCAGAGCGTTTGCCCAGGCATCGGTGGCGCCGATCAGTGGCGCCAGCATCAGTGAGTTTTGCAGCGTCGATGACTTATTCATGAGCGCTACTCCCGATCAGCTGTTGTGCGTGTTCATCAAAGTAGCGCAAGGCTTCATGGATGGCGCTGATCACGGCCCTTGAAGTGATGGTTGCGCCCGCGATCTGATCGAATTGTCCCTGATCTTTTTTCAAGGCCCAGCCCGTGTCGCCAGGTTCGGCTCGAGACTTGCCGGTAAATCCCTCAAGCCATGCGTTGGGCCGGTCAGCGATCTTGCCGCCCAGCCCCGGGGTTTCCGATTGCTTGAGGGTTTTGACCCCCAGTAACTTGCCGTTGGTGCCGATCGCGATCAACAACTCGATGGAGCCTTCGTAGCCCAATGTCTGGCTACGCAGCAACACCGCGCTCGGTTGGCCGCCCTTGGTTGCCAGGTAGCCGCCCAAGAGCTTGCTGTTGCTCAGTTCGATGTTGTCGACGGGCAGCGGCTGTTCCAGCGGCTGATTGTCGTAGCTTCCCGGTGGCAGCAGGTCCAGCAGGTTCCGGCTGTCGATCAATCGGTGTGTAGCGGCTATGCGAGGTGCGCTGGCATGTTGCACGAGGTACGTCGCGCCAATCCCCAGCCCGGCCAGCAGCACCAGCATCACAACGCTCGTCGCTCGGCTCATGGCGCAATGTGCTCCTGTCTGGACGCGACGAAACGTTCCAGCGCCGGTACGCAGAGGTTCATCAGCAACACCGCAAAGGCCACACCGTCCGGATAACCGCCCCATGTACGAATCAGGTAGGTCAGTAATCCCGCGCCAGCGCCGAACAGCAGGCGGGCACCGGGGCTCTTCGCTCCGGACACCGGTTCAGTGACGATAAAGAATGCACCGAGCATGGTCGCGCCGGTGAGCAGGTGAAACAGTGGTGAGCCATGGGAGTCGGAGCCCGAACCGTTCCAGCACAATAGACTGATGATAAACAGACTGGCGAGCATGCCGACCGGCGCATGCCAGCTGAATACGCGTCGCTGCAGCAGAAAAGCGCCGCCTGCCAGAAAAGCCAGATTGACCCATTCCACGCCACGGCCGCCAAAATGGCCGAAGGCCGGGTTACCGGCGAAGAGCTCCTCCATGGTCAGGCTGTTATTGATCCGCAGACTGTCCAGTGCAGTCGCCTGGACCCAGGCATCCGGCGCATGGTTGAGGCTGAAACCGAAGACCTGTTGCAAACCGCCGAGCAGGTCCATGCCGTGTGACGATGGCCAAAGGGTCATTTGCAGGGGAAAGGCTAACAGGACAAAGGCGAAACCGAGCATTGCCGGGTTGAAGGGGTTCTTGCCGACGCCGCCATATACCTGTTTGCCCGACAGCGCGAACGCTGCAGCACTCACCGTCAGCCACCACGGGCAGTAAGGCGGCATGGCCACAGTCAGCAACGTCGCGGTGACCAAGGCGCTGCCGTCGCTCAAGGTCGGTCGCAAGGGGCGTTTGCGCAGCTGCAACACCGCCGCTTCAACAGCCAGCGCCGCCACGCTCGCCAGGATCAGGTTGATCAACACGCCCCAGCCATAGAGCCAGAACAACACCAGCAGTCCCGGCACGGTGGCCAGCAACACCAGCTTCATGGCCTGCTGAAGGCGTTCATCCACCGATTCAAGGGGTGACATAGGCCTCCAGCAGACGCTCGGCTTCCTTCACCGCCAGTTCCAGCGCCTGGATCTGTTCAGCCGCTGCTTCGCCGGTTTGCGCTTTCTTGAGTTCGGCGCGGCGCATGGCCAACTGGATCTTTGCTCGATTTAATTCTGCATTTTTCGCTGGAATGACCGGCGTGACCGGGGCTGGTGGTGCCGTGCTTTCCAGATTCGCCAAAGCCTGTTCGGCAGCCTCGAACTGTTGTTGCAAGACAATCAATTGCGACTGCTGATCGAAGGTCGGTGGATGCCCGAATGCCTTGAGTGATTTGTTCAGTTGCGCACGGCTCATCGCCACATCGATCTTGGCTTTTTTCACTGCCGCATCAATGTTTGCCGCTTTCTGTGCACGCACTCGCTCAAGCGCCGCCTGCACCGGATCAAGCGTTGCCACTTCACTTTGCGGCGCGGCGCGTTGAGCACGGGCCTGACGTTCAGCAAGTTTGTGTTCTTCTTCGCGGCGCAGGCGGGCATTTCGCTGTTCGAAACGGTGGCGTGCGCGATTGCGCTTGGCGGCGCGGGCTCGTTGTTCATCGAGGCTGAACGCAAGGCCGCCAACAATCGGCAGTACCGTGGCGATTGGCAGCGGGCGCATCTCGATGCAATCCACCGGGCAGGGTGCGACGCAGAGGTCGCAACCGGTGCATTCGTCGACGATCACCGTGTGCATCAACTTGGCCGCGCCAACGATGGCGTCCACCGGGCACGCCTGAATGCACTTGGTGCAACCGATGCACTCGGCTTCGCGAATATAGGCGATCTGCGCCGGGGCCGAGCCGCGGCTGACGTCCAGTTCCAGCACCGGTACTTTCAGCAAGTCGGCCAGGGCCGCAATGGTTTCACTGCCGCCCGGCGGGCACTTGTTGATCGGTTCGCCACTGGCAATGCCTTCGGCGTAGGGCTTGCATCCGGGGTGGCCGCACTTGCCGCACTGAGTCTGGGGCAAGAGGGCGTCGATGCGTTGAATCAGACTCATGTTTTGATCAGTCCGCTGAATCCGAGAAAAGCCGCTGCCATCAGCCCGGCGCCGATCAACTCGATCGGCAGGCCGCGAAAGGGCAGGGGAACATCGTTATCGAGTGTGCGTTGGCGCAAGTCGCTGAACAGGCTCAGCACCAGCCAGAAGCCCAGCCCGGCGCCGAGGCTCAGGGCCGTGGCGTGGAAAAATCCCTGGTCGGCCTGGGCGTTGAGCAAGGTCAGGCCGAGTACGCCGGCATTACCCAGCAGCAAAAGCCAGAGGCCATCGAACGAGCGCTTTGGCAGCAATCGTGAAAGCAGTTTCAGCAGCGGACCGACCAGCAACACGCTCAACGGCAGGAACACGAACAGATGCAGCGAAGTGAGTTCCAGCGGGACCAGCAGCCAGTGATAGGCCGAGTAGCCCAGAATGCCAACCATCAGCATCAGGCTTGTCGTTGCAATGCCCAGGGCATGAACTCGTTCACGCTCGCTGCCCAACAGCGGATCGACGCCCAGCGGCCAGTGCAACACGAGGTTGTTGATCAGGGCAGTGCTGATAAGAGTAAAAACAATTTCAGTCATGATCGTGCCGGCAAGAACGGGGCTTTTAAACGCGGCGGTCTAAAAAGCTTAGGCATTATCCGGCAAGGATGGAGGGTGGGCCAGATATGAAAATCCCACAGTCGCGTCACGCACGACTGTGGGATCGGTTTAGCCGATCAAACCTTACTTGATGCGCTGGCCCGGCTTGGCGCCGCTGTCAGGGCTGAGCAGGTAGATCTCTTCGCCGCCAGGGCCGGCAGCCATCACCATGCCTTCGGAGATGCCGAACTTCATTTTCCGTGGCTTGAGGTTGGCGACCATCATGGTCAGGCGACCATTGAGCTTGGACGGATCCGGATAAGCGCTCTTGATCCCGGAGAATACGTTGCGTTGCTCGTCACCGATGTCCAGGGTCAGGCGCAGCAGCTTGTCGGCGCCCTCAACGTGTTCAGCCTTGAGGATCAAGGCAACGCGCAGGTCGACAGCGGCGAAGGTGTCGAACTCGACTTCCGGCGACAGTGGATCCTTGGCCAGTTCACCGTTGCCGGCAGGTGCAGCGTCGCCGGTGTCGGTAGCGCTGGCGGTCAGGTCTTCCTTGGAGGCGTCACTCATGGCTTGCACTTTCACCGGGTCGATACGGGTCATCAGCGGCTTGAACTCGTTCAGCTGATGGTTGCTGAGCAACGTCGCGTGGTCGTTCCAGGTCAATGGCGCGACGTTCAGGAACGCCTCGGCATCGGCGGCCAGCAACGGCAGGACTGGCTTGAGGAAAATTACCAGCTGGCGGAACAGGTTGACGCCCAGGGCGCAGATGGCCTGGACTTCATCCTGCTTGCCTTCCTGTTTGTTCAGCGACCACGGCGCCTTGTCAGCGATCCAGGCGTTGGCACGGTCGGCCAGGCCCATGATTTCACGCATGGCCCGGGCGAAGTCGCGTGCCTCGTAGGCTTCGGCGATGCTTGGCGCTGCCGCCAGGAACGCGTCGGTCAGTTCCGGCGCCGCGTTGCCGGCCACCAGCAAACCACCGTTGCCCTTTTGGATAAAACCGGCGCAACGGCTGGCGATGTTGACGACCTTGCCGACCAGGTCGGAGTTGACCTTCTGCACGAAGTCTTCAAGGTTCAGGTCGAGGTCGTCGACGCCACGGCTCAGCTTGGCCGCGTAGTAATAGCGCAGGTATTCCGGCGACAGGTGATCCAGATAGGTCCGGGCCTTGATGAAGGTGCCGCGCGATTTGGACATTTTCTGACCGTTGACAGTCAGGTAACCGTGCACGTTGATACCGGTCGGTTTACGGAAACCCGCGCCTTCGAGCATCGCTGGCCAGAACAGGGCGTGGAAGTTGACGATGTCCTTGCCGATGAAGTGGTACAGCTCGGCGGTGGAGTCCTTGCCCCAGAACGCGTCGAAGTCCAGCTCCGGCGTGCGGTTGCACAGGTTCTTGAAGCTGGCCATGTAGCCGATCGGCGCGTCCAGCCAGACGTAGAAGTACTTGCCCGGCTCGTCCGGGATTTCGAAACCGAAGTACGGCGCATCGCGGGAGATGTCCCACTGTTGCAGGCCGGCATCCAGCCATTCGGCGATTTTGTTCGCCACGGCTTCTTGCAGGGTGCCGCTGCGGGTCCAGGTTTGCAGCATCTCCTGGAAGTCCGGCAGCTTGAAGAAGAAGTGCTGGGAATCCTTGAGCACCGGGGTGGCGCCAGAGATCGCCGACTTCGGATCCTTCAGGTCGGTCGGTGCGTAGGTCGCACCGCATTTTTCGCAGTTGTCGCCGTACTGGTCTTCGGTGCCACATTTCGGGCAGGTGCCCTTGATGAAGCGGTCGGCCAGGAACATTTTCTTTTCCGGGTCGAAGTACTGAGTGATCGAACGCTGGGCGATATGCCCTGCGTCGCGCAGCTTCAGGTAGATCTGGCTCGACAGCTCACGGTTTTCTTCGGCGTGAGTGGAGTGGAAGTTGTCGAAGTCCACCAGGAACTCGGCAAAGTCGGCGCTGTGTTCAGCCTGGACGTTGGCGATCAGTTGTTCCGGGGTGATGCCTTCCTTTTCCGCGCGCAGCATGATGGCCGAACCGTGGGCGTCGTCGGCGCAGACATAGATGCATTGATTGCCGCGGTGCTTCTGGAAACGCACCCACATATCGGTCTGGATGTATTCCAGCATGTGGCCAAGATGGATCGAACCATTGGCATAGGGCAGGGCGCTGGTAACGAGGATCTTGCGTGGCTCGGACATGGGGCTCGGCTACTTGATGAAACGGAGGTCGGCCACTATAAAGCGCCAGCGCATATTTTTCACCCCCGAGAACCTTATGCACGGTCTGAGAAATTGCGTGTGGCCATGGGATAATTGTCACATTCTGAAAGCATGCCGTCCGGCCTTTAGAACAGGTAGGATACCCGCCTGATTTTCAGTCCTGCTATCGGAGTTGCCCATGAGCGCCGTCAATCGCGCAGCGGTGGAAGCCGTCCTTCGCCAATACACCGACCCTTACCTGAACCAGGACCCGGTCAGCGCCGGGTGTGTGCGCAACATCGACATCCAGGGCGATCGCGTCAGCGTCCAGCTGGAATTGGGTTACGCCGCCGGCCTGTTCAAGAGTGGCTGGTCGCAAATGCTGCAAATGGCGATCGAAGGCCTCGACGGCGTGACGACTGCTCGCGTTGACATCACCAGCGTGATTGCTGCGCACAAGGCCCAGGCGCAAATTCCAGGCCTGGCCAACGTCAAGAACGTGGTGGCCGTGGCGTCCGGCAAGGGTGGCGTGGGCAAATCCACCACCGCCGCCAACCTTGCGCTGGCCCTGGCCCGTGAAGGCGCCAAGGTCGGGATTCTCGATGCGGATATCTATGGTCCGAGCCAGGGCATCATGTTCGGCATCCCCGAGGGCACCCGGCCGAAGATCAAGGATCAGAAGTGGTTCGTGCCGATCGAATCCCATGGCGTCGAAGTGATGTCGATGGCGTTCCTGACGGACGACAACACGCCGATGGTCTGGCGTGGGCCGATGGTGTCCGGCGCGCTTCTGCAACTGGTAACGCAGACCGCCTGGGGCGATCTGGATTACCTGGTCATCGACATGCCGCCAGGCACCGGGGACATCCAGCTGACCCTGGCGCAGAAAGTCCCGGTGGCCGGTGCAGTCATCGTCACCACCCCGCAGGATCTGGCATTGCTGGATGCGCGCAAAGGCGTCGAGATGTTCCGCAAGGTCAACATCCCGGTGTTGGGCGTGGTGGAAAACATGGCTGTGCACATCTGCTCCAACTGCGGACATGCCGAGCATCTGTTCGGTGAGGGCGGTGGGGTGAAGCTGGCCAGCCAGTACGGCGTTGAGCTACTGGCCTCGTTGCCGCTGGCAATGGCCATCCGCGAACAGGCCGATGGCGGCAAGCCAACCGTGATCGCCGAGCCGGACAGCCCGATTGCGATGGTGTACCAGGAACTCGCCCGCCACGTTGGCGCGCGGATTGTGTTGCAGGAAGCGGTATCGCCGGCAATGCCGAACATCACCATCAGCGACGATTGATATCCATCAATCAACACTGAAACCTGTGGGAGCGAGCTTGCTCGCGATAGCGGTGTAACAGTCACCATCAAGGGTGGATGTTATGGCCCCATCGCGAGCAAGCTCGCTCCCACAGTTGTTTTGGGGGGGCCTTAGATCCGCAACCCGCCATCCATTTCCAGGATCCGGCCGGTGTAGTAATCGTTCTCGAAAATGTACGCCGCCGAATGGGCGATCTCGTCCGGCTTGCCCATTCGCTTGAGCGGAATACCGGCCGTCATTTTCTCCAGCGCTTCGGGCTTCATGCCCAGGGTCATTTCGGTTTCGATGAAGCCCGGCGCAATGCCCGCCACACGAATACCGTAGCGCGCCAGTTCCTTGGCCCAGGTCACGGTCGCCGCTGCCACACCGGCCTTGGCGGCAGAGTAGTTGGTCTGGCCAACGTTGCCGGCACGGGAAATCGAGGAGATATTGATGATCGCGCCGCTGTTGTTCAGCTCGACCATTTTGGCCGCGACTTCACGGGTACACAGGAACACGCCGGTCAGGTTGACGTCGATCACCGCCTGCCACTGGGCCAGGCTCATCTTGGTCATTTCGCCGTCCTTGACCTTCAACAGCAGGCCGTCGCGCAGGATCCCGGCGTTGTTGATCAGGCCATGAATCGCGCCGAAATCTTCAGCCACCTGGGCGACCATGTGCGTGACCTGCTCTTCATTGGCAACGTTGCACAGGTAAGCACGGGCTTCGACACCCTTGGCCTTACAAGCGGCGACGGTGTCGTCGAGCTTTTCCTGGTTCAAGTCGACCAGCGCAAGTTTCGCGCCTTTGCCTGCGAAATACTCGGCCATGGAACGGCCTAAACCCTGGCAACCGCCAGTGATAATGATTACTTTGTCGGTGAGTTGCATTCGCATGCCCCAGTAGCAGGTTGGAGTGGTCTTCCTTCTAGAGAGCCTCTCGATCTGCACCGGATGTGGCCTGGTTGCACATGAGAACTGCCCCGATGGCGTACTGGAAACTATCCCCAGGCGCCTGTCCGTTTTTTCGACGGATTCTATTTAAGGAGTCATAAATTGAGCGTAGAAGCGGCCAAGAATGCCCGAGAATTGCTTCTCAAGGAATACCGTGGGGTGTTGTCGACACACTCCAAGTCGATGCCGGGTTTCCCGTTTGGCTCCGTCGTTCCTTACTGCCTCGACGAGCAGGGGCGGCCGCTAATCCTTATCAGCCGCATCGCACAGCACACCCATAACCTGCAAAAAGACCCGAAATGTTCGTTGTTCGTGGGCGAGCGCGAGGCTGATGATGTGCAAGCCGTTGGTCGCCTGACTTACCTCGCCGAAGCAGCAAAGCTCGAGGACGAGGCGGCCATCGAAGCAGCGGCGGAACGCTACTACCGCTATTTCCCGGATTCGCAGAGCTACCACAAGGCTCACGATTTCGATTTTTGGGTGCTCAAGCCTGTGCGTCACCGCTACATCGGTGGTTTTGGCGCGATTCACTGGGTCGATCACCTGACCCTGGCCAACCCGTTTGCCGGCAAAGCCGAGGCGAGTATGGTCGAGCACATGAATGCCGATCACGCCAAGGCCATCGCCCATTACGTCGATCTGGCAGGCCTGCCCAAAACCGAGCCGGCGCAACTGGCGGGCATCGACACTGAAGGCATGCACCTGCGCATTGGTCAGGCCTTGTACTGGCTGCCGTTTCAAGCGCCTTGTAATACGCCGACACAAGTGCGCGAAGCCTTGGTTTTCCTGGCCCACGCTGAGCATTGGCCGAAAAATGAAGTGGCCGGTGCTTGAATTCACGAATCGGCGACGTCATCTAGGGAAGACTGGCAAGGCATTCTTGCGTTGAGGAACCATTTGATGCGCCCTTTTTTATTGCTCTTTGTACTGTTTCCGGTGTTGGAGCTGTTCGTATTCGTCAAGGTCAGCGGGGCAATCGGGTTTTTCCCGGCCTTGCTGCTGATTATTCTCGGCTCGATGCTCGGCGTGTTCGTGCTCCGCATCGCCGGTCTGGCCACTGCATTGCGGGCGCGTGAAAGCCTGAACCGCGGCGAACTGCCGGCGCAGACCATGCTCGAAGGCCTGATGCTGGCCCTGGCAGGCGGTCTGTTGATCCTGCCGGGTTTCGTCACCGACGTGCTGGGCTTGATCATGTTGCTGCCGATCTCCCGTCGACTGCTGGCCAATAAAATGCGCCAGCGCGCCGAGGAACAAGCGATCCGTCAGCGTGCGTTCGCCGATGACCTGCAACCCCGAGGCGGTCCTGCTCCGCGAGCGCCGCTGGGCCGCGAGCCCAATGTGATCGAAGGCGAGTTCGAACACCGCGATTCCAAGTAACACCTTTCAATGACACGGCACCTTTGGGTGCCGTGTTCGTTTTTGGGGCAACAAGGTGAAAATTTTTTGCTGCCCGCCCTTGTAATCAGCTTGTACGCCCTTATGTAACGGTCACCGCAAGGTTTCTGGCGATCACGCCAGACAGACTTCCGCGTCTCGCTTGTCGAGCCGCACCCGGCACCGCCGGATTTGTTAAACCCGCCGGGAATACACCGGCCGATGAAAACCACAATTAGGAGAGATCGACAATGAAGCTTCGTCCTCTGCATGACCGCGTCGTTATCCGTCGCAGCGAAGAAGAAAAGAAAACCGCTGGCGGTATCGTCCTGCCAGGTTCGGCTGCTGAAAAGCCAAACCAGGGTGAAGTCCTCGCTGTAGGCCCAGGCAAAGTGCTGGACAACGGTGAAGTGCGTGCACTGTCCGTGAAAGTGGGTGACAAGGTTGTGTTCGGCCCGTACTCCGGCAGCAACACTGTGAAAGTTGATGGCGAAGACCTGGTTGTAATGGCTGAGAACGAGATTCTCGCTGTTGTCGAAGGCTGATTCCCCCGCTCATTTTCCCGCTACTACAAAGTATTTAAGGAATATCGATCATGGCTGCTAAAGAAGTTAAATTCGGCGATTCCGCCCGCAAGAAAATGCTCGCCGGTGTCAACGTCCTGGCTGACGCAGTAAAAGCGACCCTGGGCCCTAAAGGCCGTAACGTGATCATCGAGAAAAGCTTCGGCGCTCCGACCATCACCAAGGACGGCGTTTCCGTTGCCAAAGAAATCGAGCTGAAAGATCGCTTCGAAAACATGGGCGCGCAGCTGGTCAAAGACGTTGCCTCCCGTGCCAACGATGACGCAGGCGACGGCACCACCACCGCTACCGTTCTGGCTCAGTCGATCGTCAACGAAGGCCTGAAAGCCGTCGCTGCCGGCATGAACCCGATGGACCTGAAGCGTGGTATCGACAAAGCGACCATCGCTATCGTCAAAGAGCTCAAAGCACTGTCCAAGCCTTGCGCTGACACCCGTGCAATCGCTCAGGTCGGCACCATCTCGGCCAACTCCGACAGCTCCATCGGCGACATCATTGCCGAAGCCATGGAAAAAGTCGGTAAAGAAGGCGTGATCACCGTTGAAGAAGGCTCGGGCCTGGAAAACGAACTGTCGGTTGTTGAAGGCATGCAGTTCGACCGTGGCTACCTGTCCCCGTACTTCGTCAACAAGCCAGAGACCATGACCGCCGAACTCGACGGTCCGCTGATCCTGCTGGTCGACAAAAAAATCTCCAACATCCGCGAAATGTTGCCAGTACTGGAAGCCGTTGCCAAAGCCGGCCGTCCACTGCTGATCGTGGCCGAAGACGTTGAAGGCGAAGCCCTGGCGACTCTGGTTGTGAACAACATGCGTGGCATCGTTAAAGTCGCAGCCGTCAAGGCTCCAGGCTTCGGCGACCGTCGCAAGGCCATGCTGCAGGACATCGCTGTCCTGACTGGCGGTACCGTTATATCCGAAGAGATCGGTCTGAGCCTGGAAAGCACTACCCTGGAACACCTGGGTAATGCCAAGCGCGTGATCCTGTCCAAAGAAAACACCACCGTGATCGACGGTGCCGGCGTTGAGGCTGACATCCAGGCTCGCGTTCTGCAGATCCGTCAGCAAGTGGCCGACACTTCGTCCGACTACGACCGTGAAAAACTGCAAGAGCGTCTGGCCAAGCTGTCCGGCGGCGTTGCAGTGATCAAGGTTGGCGCTGGTTCCGAAGTAGAAATGAAAGAGAAGAAAGCCCGCGTTGAAGACGCCCTGCACGCTACCCGTGCAGCCGTTGAAGAAGGCGTGGTACCTGGCGGCGGCGTGGCACTGGTTCGCGCTCTGCAGGCTATCTCCGAGCTCAAAGGCGACAACGATGACCAGAACGTTGGCATCCAGTTGTTGCGTCGCGCTGTTGAAGCGCCACTGCGCCAGATCGTTGCCAACTCCGGTGACGAGCCAAGCGTTGTGGTCGACAAGGTCAAGCAGGGTTCGGGTAACTACGGTTACAACGCTGCGACCGGCGAATACGGCGACATGATCGAAATGGGTATCCTGGACCCGGCTAAAGTGACTCGTTCGGCTCTGCAAGCGGCTTCGTCGATTGCCAGCCTGATGATCACCACCGAAGCCATGATCGCTGAGATCAAGGAAGACGGTCCAGCTGGCGGCGGCATGCCAGACATGGGCGGTATGGGCGGCATGGGCGGCATGATGTAAGCCAGCCTTACCCCGTACGAAAAAACCCCGCTGGCGCGAGCCAGCGGGGTTTTTTATTGTGCGGATTTCGTGGGGGAGGGATCGGTTGATTGCCGG
Source organism: Pseudomonas sp. fls2-241-R2A-110 (assembly GCF_030209165.1). Lineage (NCBI taxonomy): Bacteria > Pseudomonadati > Pseudomonadota > Gammaproteobacteria > Pseudomonadales > Pseudomonadaceae > Pseudomonas > Pseudomonas sp. fls2-241-R2A-110. The sequence goes on from NZ_JARVSN010000002.1 coordinate 81,370, forward strand.
AGCGAGCAACCTCACTCCCGCATTTAGAACGGTGTATCAGGCGCGGGCGGGTACTGCTTTGTCTATTCGCCCGGCCTTTAAAGCGGGTCGATACAGGATGTAGTAATACGACCCCAGACAGATCAGCCAGCAGAAAATCGCAGTCCACACGTTGTGGGAGAAGAAGTGCGCGCCCTGCATCATCCGACTGATGGAAAACACCGAGCCCAAGGCGAAAGCGAACACAAACGCCTGGCGGGCCAGACGCGGACGACGATCACGCAGGACAAAGAACAGCGCGAACAGTGTGAAGCCGGTAGCGGCATGACCACCCGGCCAGCAACGGCCCGGTTTTTCAGTGTGCGGGCGAGGGCTGAGCAGTTCGCTGTAGGTCTCATGCCCGCCGAATTGCTCCAGGCTCCAGGGACATTGCACCGCTGTCACCGCTTTCATCGGCGTCACGAATGAAGTCGCCAACGCCAGCGAGAGCACCAGACAACCCAGTTCACGCTTGAGTGGCTTGAGCCTGTCCATGAAAAAGGAGCCGATGAAGGCGAGGATAGCAAACACCGAAAACGCGATGACCACTTGCTTGGCGCGGGTGTGGACAATGGTTTCCAGGAAGTAACTGTGGCGCCCGATGAAATTCCCGGCGACCGGGTCGTAGAACAGTTTGGCCAGGTCCATGTCCAGCGATGTCAGCTCGAGCAACATCAAAATGATGGCCGCAACGGCGGGGACACCCAGGCATACCCAGAAATTGAGCGGGCGTGGGGTGGGACGGACAGCGGATGATGACATGAGAGATCCTGCGATTGAATAAACCCCGGGGCATCAGCCCGGGGCCATTCGATTAACGTTCGCTGACTTGGCCGGCACCCTCCATGGGCGCTCTCCAGCCAAGCAGCTGTTGCTTGAAGCCATAACTGGCGGTTTGGTAATACGTGATGGCGCGAGTGATCAACGGATCGCTGTTGGTGGCACGTGACTCGCGACTTTCGGTCAACGCATCATCGTGGCGGCGCAATCCTTGCCGGGGGCTCAGGATCGCCAGATTTTTGCCATCGAACAAGCCCAGATGCTGATAATTGCCAACCACCACGCGTGGCGGCAGCGGATTATCCTGCAACAGGTTACGGCCGAAGAACGTCGACTGATAATCCAGGTTCAGCAGGCCCAGCAAGGTCGGGGCGAGGTCGATCTGACTGGCCAGTTGCGCCGTTTCTCGAGCTTCAATCAATTTCGGCGCATAGACGAACAGTGGAATCTGATAGTTGCTGATCGGCAAGTCCTCTTTGCCCGCGCTGCCGGCCGTGTGGTCGGCGACAAAGACAAAGATGGTGTTATCAAACCACGGCTTCTTGCGTGCCTGATCCAGGAACTGACCGATGGCATAGTCAGTGTATTTCACCGCACCGTCACGACCGTTGCCGGACTTGATGTCGATCCGGTTGTCGGGATAGGTATAAGGACGGTGATTGGAGGTGGTCATCAGTTGCAGCAAGAAAGGCTGTTGTTTGGCGTGGTCGGCATCGGCCAGCTTCAGCGTCTGGGCATACAGGTCTTCATCCGCCATGCCCCAGGCATTCTTGAAGTGAATCTCGGCTTCATCGACGCTGCTCTGGTCGACCACGCGGTAACCGTTACCGCTGAAGAATGCGTTCATGTTGTCGAAGTAACCACGACCGCCATAGACGAACACGCTGTCGTAGCCCACCGCGGAAAGTTGCTGCCCGAGGCTGGCGAAACCGCTTTCACGTCCCACACGCTTGACGATCGAGCGCCCCGGCGTTGGCGGGATCGCCAGCGTGATGGCTTCCAGACCACGATCGGTGCGGGTGCCAGTAGCGTAGAAATTGTTGAAATACAGGCTCTGCTTGCGCAAGACGTCGAGATTAGGGGTCAGGTTACGGCTGTCACCATTGCTGCCCATGTACTTGGCGCTGAAACTCTCGATGGTCACCAGTACGATATTGGGCTTTCGCAGCGTCCCCGGGTTGTCGATTATGCGGCGGATGTCCTGCGGGTCTTCGCCAACGAAACGAGCATTGGGTTCGCTCAGTTCGGTACGAATCTGCTGGGCAACGACGGCGGGCGGCAGGCTGCTGTAGAACTGCGGATAATCCAGTTCATTGTTACGGAAGGCGGCGAAGAACTGGTAGGGGCCATTGCTTGCCAATTCGTTCTGATAGGCGTTCCCGCCTTGAGCGCGCGGCGCGTCCTGGCTGAGTAACTGCAGGCTCAGGCCGGCAACGAGCAACAGAGCCACGGCATTCAACAACCGATTGCGCAGAGGCGGCAGCGGTGCATCCAGCGCGCTATTGAATGGTTTGCGCAAGGCAAAGCTCAAGGCTACCGCCAGTGCCGCGAGTATGCTCAGCAGTGTACCGATGGGATAGGATTCGAGCAGGTTGTTCAGCACTTCGTCGGAATACACTAGGTAATCGACGGCGATGAAATTGAAGCGCACACCGAACTCATCCCAGAACAACCATTCGGCTACCGAAACGAACAGCATGGCGAACAGGCTGACGGTCAATAGCCCCTGAAGGAACCAGCGATGACCACGGCGGCGCCACAAGGCGGGTGGACAGAGCAGCAAATAGAGCCCCATCGGCAGTGCCGCGTAGGCAATGAAGCCCAGGTCGTACAGCAAGCCAACGCCAAATACCGAGAGAAAGCCGCTGCCGGCCTCATCCAGGTGCGTAAGCAAGAGGACTGTTCGGGTCAGTGTGAAAATGGCCAGCCAGGCGCCTGTTACGAGCAGCAGAAAGCGTATTGGCGCAGTCTTGAAGAAGTCCATTATGCGAATATTCCTTAATTGCAATCGCGCGAGAGTCTCACTCAACCGCAGAGAGACGCTCTGTGAATCGATAGTGAAAAGCTTTTCAAGCCCTTCATTTGGTTGAGCGGATTGATTCTCGCACAGTTCCGCCCTAGCCCTGAATCACACTTGGCCTTAAGCTGCGCGGGCCATGACGGCCGTTACTGTGTGCGGAGGAGGTGCCCATGCGAATTCTATTGGTTGAAGACAACCGCGATATCCTGGCCAATCTGGCCGATTACCTGGGGCTCAAAGGCTACACCGTGGACTGTGCGCAGGACGGTTTGTCAGGCCTGCATCTGGCGGCTACCGAACATTACGATTTGATCGTACTCGATATCATGTTGCCCGGGATCGACGGCTACACCCTGTGCAAACGCCTGCGCGAAGACGCCCGCCGGGATACGCCGGTGATCATGCTCACTGCGCGTGACCAACTCGATGACCGGCTGCAAGGCTTCAAGTCCGGTGCCGACGACTACCTGATCAAACCGTTCGCCCTGTCCGAACTGGCGGCCCGCATCGAAGCCGTCATGCGTCGTACCCAGGGTGGCGGTCGCCGATCCTTGCAAGTGGGCGATTTGAGTTACGACCTCGACACGCTGGAAGTGACCCGTGAAGGCCGTCTGCTCAAACTTAACCCGGTCGGCCTCAAGCTGCTCGCCGTGCTGATGCAGAAAAGTCCCCATGTGCTGCGTCGCGAAATTCTCGAAGAGGCCCTGTGGGGCGATGACTGCCCGGACAGCGACAGCCTGCGCAGCCACGTGCATCAGCTGCGTCAGGTGATCGACAAGCCATTCGCCAAGCCATTGCTGCAAACCGTTCACGGTGTGGGTTATCGCTTGGCCGAGGGCCGTGATGGAGTTTAAGCAGAGCCTTGCTCAACGGATCATCATCGCCTTTGCGTTGATGAGCGCGCTGGTGGCGGGGGCCTTTGCCATGGGCATTGTGGCGACCGTGCACCTGGTGGAAGAAAAGCTGATTTCGGCCGGGCTGGGCGGCGATTTGCAGCGCCTGTTGCTGATGGACAGTGTCTCGGACTGGAGCCATCGCCCCGAGCCAGACCAATTGTTCTACTTCAGCGGCGGGCCGGGAGACTTTGCGCTACCCAAGGATTTGCGCAACCTTGATGCCGGTTTTCACGAGGTTTTTCGCGAGAATCTTTCATATCACGCGATAGTCGAAATCGTTGATGGCCGGCGGTACGTCCTGCTTCAAGACCAAAGCGATTTCGAAGAACGTGAGCGGGTGCTGTTTGCCGTGGTGCTGGTCGGCTTCGTGCTGAGCCTGGCGTTGGCGGTCTTTCTCGGCTGGATCCTGGCGCGCAAAGTGATGGCGCCGGTCGTACGACTCGCCCGCCAAGTGCGCCATCGCGATCAACTGCTGGGGCTGGCCCCGCCTCTGGCTCCAGACTATGCCGCTGACGAAGTGGGCGAACTGGCCGTTGCCTTCGACGCCACACTTGGGCGTTTGCGCCAGGCACTGACCCGTGAGCGATTGTTTACCAGTGACGTCAGCCACGAACTGCGCACACCGTTGATGGTACTGGCCAGTTCCTGTGAGTTACTGCTGGAAAATCCCCACCTTGACCCGCGCGGCCACGCCCAGGTCGAGCGCATTGCCCGCGCGTGCGAAGAGATGCGCGAGCTGGTGCAAACGTTCTTGATGTTGGCCCGGGCGCAACGAGAAGACGCCAGCATGTCGCCGCAGCAATCGGTCCGTCAGATAGCCGACGGGCTGCTCAATCTGTGGCGCGAACCGATCGAAGCCAAAGGGCTGAATCTGATCTTCGAACCGGGCGATCCGCAGGACACAGGCTACAACGCCACCCTCTTGCACGCGGTGATGGGTAATCTGCTGCGTAACGCACTGCATTACACAGAAGACGGTTTCATCCGCCTGACGCTGACCGCTACGGGGTTCATTGTCGAGGACAGTGGCGTGGGCATTCCGGAGGATAAGCGCGAAGCGATGTTTGAACCGTTCGTGCGTGGCAGCGAGAAACGCGGCGAGGGTCTGGGGCTTGGGCTGTCACTGGTACAGCGCATCTGCGAGAACCAGGGGTGGAGTGTCAGCCTGACCAACATGGAACCCAATGGCTGTCGTTTTGAGGTGGAATTGAGCCAGAAGTAGTCTGGGGCGGCACAACAAAATCGAGCTCCAAGCTCTCATCGTTCTCGTGAATGATCGTGAAATGATTGGCTGTCTACAGCACACTTTTTTCACAAAGGGATGACCTGAGACTCACACGAATCTACCTATGGTGGTGGTCATCTGAAGTTCAGGAGACCGCTATGATGGATGGACCGATCAAATTTTTCTCTGAGAAATACGACGATCAGCACGCTCAAAGGTACTTGCGCAAGCACCAGAACGGGCTGGGACGCCGACTGTCCCACTGGCGTGACGAGCAGTTGGTGCGTAAGGCGCTGGCACTGGCCGGCGAGCCTGGGCTGGTACTCGATCTGCCGTGCGGTGCGGGGCGTTTCTGGCCAGTGCTGGCAGAAAAAGCCAACCGCGCCATCATCGGGGCTGATAGTTCCGAATCGATGTTGAAGGTCGCCGCCAAGGCGCAACCGGCTGACGTGGTCAAACGGATAAAACGTTTGCAGACTTCAGCATTCGATATCGGCTTGCCCAATAATGCCGTCGACTGCATTTTCTGCATGCGTTTGCTCCATCACATTGGTGACGCTGAACACCGAATGACCATTCTGCGCGAATTCGAACGTGTCACACGCGACAGCGTCATTATCTCGTTGTGGGTCGACGGCAATTTCAAGTCCTGGAAACGCAAGCGTGCAGAAAAGCAGCGTGGGCAGGAAAATTACCAGAACCGGTTTGTATTAGCGGCGGCCACCGTGGAAAAGGAGTTTGAGCAGGCGGGTTTCCGCATTCAGGAACAATTGGACTTTTTACCGCTCTATGCCATGTCGCGGGTTTACGTATTACGCAAGAGGTAACAGATGGCAGTGCAATGTGCAGCAGAAACGGAAGTCGCTCCCCAGGACCGCTTCGACTATTTCTGGAATCAGCGCGGTGAATGGGTAGAAGAACCCAACGTCCGTCGCGGTGGAGAAAGTGGCGTACAGCGAGTCAATGGCAGCGACGGCCAGCTGCTCTACACCAAGCGCCAGACCGGACATATTCATCGCAGTTGGTTGCACCCCTTTGGCCGACCGACGGTGTTGCGCGAGCGTGATGCCCTGATTGGTTTGCGCGAGTTGGGCGTGCGCGTACCTGAAATGGTGTTCTGTGGCGCACAACGTGACCCTGCGCACAAATGGCGCGCCTTGCTGGTGACCAAGTCGCTGGACGGTTTCGAGGAAATCGAACATTGGTACGCGGGCGGTGGGCGTGAGCGTCATGGTGAAGCGGTCCATGAACGTGTGTTGAAGGATCTGGCCGAGAACCTTGCCCGTATGCACAAGGGCCGTTGGCAGCACAGCTGCATCTATATCAAGCACGTCTTCGTGCGTGTCACCGGCGAAGGTGATTCAGCCAAGGCTGAAATCGCGTTGATCGATCTGGAAAAATGCCGCCAGCGTCTGAACGCTCAGCAGGCGGCTGCCCATGACATGAAACAACTGCGTCGCCATTCGTCGTTCAGCGATACGGACTGGACAAATCTCGTCTATTTTTATGAGACGGCGTTCGGCAGCGCTATCAAAGGTTTATAGCGATGAAACTCGAAATTGCACGAGGTTTGTTTTTAGCAGGAGCCTTGGCAGTTGCTTCGTTGGCGGTGGCTGCCTGGGAGCAGCCCCGCACGCAGGTCATCAGTTCCGTGAGCGCTGATGCTCACTGTCCGTTGCCACGCGTTGCCAAGGCATCCGTGGCGACTCATCCCGATCATGATTTATTGCTGTTCATGTTCGGACTCTCTCAAGGAATGAGGCCACAAAGTTGAACAGACTCAAGCCAAAATAAAAGGCCTCGATAATTCGAGGCCTTTTTTTTGTGTCCTTTTTTTTAAAAGTCGCCAGTCGCTCCCAAAGGGCTCAGACGCTTTGTTTGACGTCGGGCTTGGCCAGCAGCGTGTAAATGCACGGCAGTACGAACAACGTGAACAACGTTCCGATCGACATGCCGGTGGCGATCACCGTGCCGATATCAAACCGGCTCACGGCGCCAGCCCCCGTGGCGATGATCAACGGCACCATGCCGAACACCATCGCCGCTGTGGTCATCAACACTGGGCGAAGCCGAATCGCCGCCGCTTGCTCGACCGCCTCGCGCGGCGTCAGCCCCTTGTCCTTGCGCAGCTGGTTGGCGAACTCGACGATCAGAATCCCGTGCTTGCTGATCAGCCCGATCAAGGTCACCAGCCCCACCTGGGTATAGATGTTCATGCTTGACCAACCCAGGAACAGCGGGATCAGTGCGCCACAGATCGACAGCGGCACGGTGACCAGAATCACCATCGGATCACGGAAGCTTTCGAACTGGGCCGCCAGCACCAGGAAAATAATCGCCAGTGCCAGGGCAAAAGTCACCCACAGTGCGCTGCCTTCCTGGACGTATTGGCGTGACGCACCGGCATAATCCATGGCATATCCGGCCGGCGCTTCTTCCCGTGTGATTTGACGCACGGTGTCGATGGCTTCACCCATGCTCACCAGCGGGACCCCGGACAGAATGGCCGAGTTGAGTTGCTGGAACTGGTTCAATTGCCGTGGACGCGCCCGGTCGCTCACCGTGATCAGGGTCGACAACGGCAGCAATTCACCTTTGGTGTTCCTGACGTAGTAGTTGTTCAGCCACTCGGGGTTATCCCGGAACGGTCGCTCGACCTGCGCAATGACTTTGTAACTGCGGCCCTCAATGGTGAAACGGTTGATCTCCGCTTCACCCAGCATCGTCGCCAGTGTTCCGCCCAGGTCCTGCATGGACACGCCCATCTGTGCCGCCTTCGCCCGATCGATGTCGACCACGACTTCAGGTTTGTCGAAGGCCAGGTCGACGTCGACGAACGCGAACTTGCCGGACTCCATCGCACGTTTTTTCACCCGGTCCATCACCTGCAGCAACGACTCGTAATCTTTGGCCGAGTTGATCACGAACTGAAACGGCAACCCTTCGCCAGTGCCGGGCAAGGAGGGCAGGTTGAAACCGAAGATCTGCAGTCCGGCGATGCTCTCCAGTTTGCGCTGGACCTCGGGCAGGATTTGCATCTGCGTGCGGTGGCGTTCGTTCCACGGCTTGAGCAGAAAGCCGCCAATCCCCGATTGCACGCCGTTGAAACCATTGATCTGGAACGAAGAGTAATACTCGGGAAATGCTTTGAAGATCGAGATGAATTCGTCGGTGTAGGCGCTCAGATAGTCAAGGTTGGCTGGTTGTGGGGCGTTGGATATCATGAAAATGACGCCTTGATCCTCGTTCGGCGCCAGTTCCGACTTAGTGAATTTGAGCAGCACTGGAATCAGGCACAGCACGATCAGCGCAAACACCAGCACCACCGGCCGGGTATTCAATGTTCCGTGCAGCAGGCTCTGGTAGCGGCGCTTGAGGCCTTCGAAAATCAGGTCCAGCCGGTGCGCCAGGCCGCTGGGGTTTTCATCGTGACGCAGCAAAAAGGCGCACATCATTGGCGACAGGGTCAGCGCCACCACGCCAGAAATCACCACGGCCCCGGCCAGCGTCAGGGCGAACTCCTTGAACAGCGCCCCCGTCAGCCCCGTCAGGAAACCGATTGGCGCATAAACCGCCGCCAGCGTAATGGTCATCGAAACCACCGGCATCGCGATTTCTCGTGCGCCTTCAATGGCCGCGTCGATAGGCGTTTTGCCCTCTTCGATGTGACGGTGAATGTTCTCGACCACCACGATGGCATCGTCCACCACCAACCCGATGGCCAGCACCATCGCCAGCAGGGTCAGCAGGTTGATCGAGTAACCCATCATCTGCATGAAGAACATCACGCCGATCATCGACAGTGGAATGGTCACCACCGGGATCACCACCGACCGCAGCGCACCCAGGAACAGGAACACCACCACGATCACGATCAACACCGCTTCGAACAGGGTTTTCACCACCTCGTCGATCGAAGCCTGAATGAACAACGTGGCGTCGTAGGCGATTTCACTCTTGAGGTTTGGCGGCAGCTGGGCTTCCAGCTCGGGCATGATCTTGCGCACTTCCTTGATCACGTCCAGCGGGTTGGCCCCCGGCGTGGCCTTGATGCCGATGTACACCGACGGCGTACCGCCGAAGGAACTGATGGAGTTGTAGTTCTCCGCGCCCATTTCAACCCGCGCGACATCGCTCAGCAGGACCCGGCTGTCGCCGACGACTTTCAGTGGAATCGCGGCAAAGGCTTCGGCGGACTTGAGCTCGGTGTTGGCGTTGATGCTGGTGACCACGTACTCGCCTTTCACTTCACCGGCGGCGGAGAGAAAGTTGTACTGGCGCACCGCGTTGGTCACGTCGCTGGCGCTCAGGCCGAAACCGGCCAACTTCACCGGGTCCAGCCACAGGCGCATGGCAAACACCTGGTTGCCGAGAATTTCCGCCTCGGCCATGCCCGGCAGGGTGGCGAGTTTGGGTTGAATGACTCGCGACAAGTAGTCGGTGATCTGCGGGTTGCTCAGCTCCTTGCTGAAGAAACTGATGTACATGAGCGCCGAGGCGTCGGCGGCTTCCTTGCTCAGCACCGGATCTTCAGCGTCCTGGGGCAGCTGATTCTTGACCTCGTTGGCCTTGGCCAACAGCTCGGTGAACAAGCGGTCGCTGTTGGAGCCGATGCGCGCATAGACCGAGATCACCGAGAAGTTCTGGCGACTGACCGAGGTCATGTAGTCGATGCCCTCGGCGCTCGCCAGGCTCTGTTGCATCGGTTGGGTGATGTAGCCCTGAATGGTCTCGGCGTTGGCCCCCGGATACGCGGTGGTCACCGTGATCAAGGCGTTTTCCATTTGCGGGTATTGGCGCAGCGGCAGCTTGCTCCAGGCCTGAAAGCCCAGCAGCACAATCAACAGGCTCACCACGGTGGCGAGCACCGGGCGGCGGATGAACGGGTCAGTAAAAGCCATGGGGATTCCTTGATCAGTCCGCGCGCGGCGGGCTGTTCTTCTCGGCTAGAGTCTTGTCGTCGCTGATGGCAATGTGGGCGCCGTTGTCCAGTTTGATCTGACCGGCCGTGACCACTTTTTCGCCGTTCTGCACGCCCTTGGTAATCATCACTCGCCCGTCGCGACGCTCGCCGGTTTCGATGAAACGCCGCTCCGCGATCAGGACGGGTTGCCCCTTGTCATCTTTTACGACGCTGCCGTCTTCGGCTTTTTTCTGCGCCACCACGTACAGCGAGTTGCCGTAGAGGGTGTAGGTAATCGCGCTTTCCGGTACGACGATGCGCGGCTGCGGGTCGGGCAACAACACCTGCAGGCTGGCGAACATGCCCGGCAGCAATTTGCCATCGGGGTTGGCCAGGGTCGCGCGGACCTGCACATTACGGGTGGTGTTTTCGACTTTCGGGTTGATCGCACTGATGGTGCCGGGGAAGGTTTCTTTCGGATACGCCGCGACGATGACCTGCACCGACTGGCCGATGCCGATCTTCGGTATTGACTGCTCGGGCACGAAGAAATCGACATAGAGGCTGCTGAGGTCCTGCAGCGTAGCGATCATCGTGCCGCTGGCGACATAGTCGCCGACATCGACCTGACGAATACCGATGGTGCCGCTGAACGGGGCGAGAATGCGCTTTTTCGCAAGCGAAGCCTTGAGCTGGTTGACCGTGGCCTGATCCTTTTTCATGATCGCCGAGAGTCGGTCGAACTCACCTTTGGAGATGGCCTGGCTACCCACCAGTTGGCTGCCGCGGTTGTAATTGACTGTCGACAACCCGAGGTCCGCCATTGCGGTTTCCAGCAACGCCTTTTCCACATCGCTGTCGAGCTGCACGATCGGTTGACCGGCCTTGACCCTCTGCCCTGACTGGAACTGCACATCCGTGACGGTGCCGGCAGTTTCAAGGCTGAGGTCGACCCCTTGCAGCGCCTTCAGCGTGCCAACCGTGGGCAGGCGCGCTTGCCACGGCTGCTCGGTCGCGGTGGCCACGGCGACGCTGATCGGCGGTCTCGGTGCGGAAAAGCCTTGAATCATCGTGTAGATGGAGAAAGCTTTGTAAGCGGCCAGGACCAGCACGATCAGCAGAACAACACCCAACATGATCAGCATGCGGCGACGCAGCATAGTTCCAGTTCCTTGGAGAAATCAGGTGAGACAGTTCGGCACATTACCCCGAGTCGGAGGGGGTTTCCAACTGGTAGAACTTACAGACAGACAGCGTCACGCCCTGTAGCCGCTGCCGAAGGCTGCGCCTGCGGCTACAGGAGATCGTGTTTAGATGAGGTGTAGGTGGTTGTCCCAAAGCCCGGCGGGAAGCTCCAGTGGTTTTGCAACCCAATCTGTCTGACGGCAATCGTAGAACCGGCAGCGGCCCTGACCTGAGGTCACGACAAATCCATCCGCCACGGCACCCACCCCGGCACAATCAGGAAGCGGCGCGTCCAGGCGCACTTCGCCGCTGTCCATGTCCCAGATAAAGAAGCGGTTACCACGCGGCGCGGTCAAGGCGACCAGCCGCAACTCACTGTGTACCGCGACGCTGGCGGTGTAATGCCCCATCGCCTGCAACTGATGCTCAGGCACCGGGAACGCCACGAAGGGTTGGCCGGGACGCTTGATCGCCAGCAATTCTGAAGACTCGTGGGACGGCCCCATGAATTGCTGACCGGCGACGATGGTGCCGTCGCTGGCGACCCCCAGATGACGCACGCTGTTCATTGGCTGGGCGAGGGTTTCCTTGCTCAACAGCGTACCGTCGCGTTGCATCAGCACCAGGCTCGGTTCCATGGCGTTGAGGTTCATCTCGACCCGGCTTTCAGCCTCGGTGCGAATGCCGCCGTTGGCCACCACCAGCGTCTCGCCATCGGGCATCCACGACACCTGATGCGGACCGATGCCATGGGTCGAAATCTCGCCACTGTGCACCAGTCGTTCGCCCTCGAACTTATACACACCCAGTAATCCGCGACCCGGATCGGAGGTGTCGTTTTCGGTGGCGTACAGCCAGTCACCGCTCTTGTGAATCACCGCATGACCATAGAAATGCCGGTTCGGCTGCGAGACCACGGTTTGCAGCAGCGTGCCGTCGCGCAGGTCGATCAGGTAACTCTCGGTGCCCGGACGCCGGGCGACGAACAGTGCGATCGGCAGCGTCGGGTGGTTAATGATGTCGTGGCAACGCTGGCCGACCCGGGTGGCGAACACCCGGGTGCCGTCCAGCCGATAACCGACGGCGTAGTGCTGGCCGTCGGTATCGTCCCGTGCCGAGAGCAGCAGCGGGCTTTTGTCCTTTTGCTTGAACAGCGTCCAGCCGCCCAGTGTCACTGCTCCCAGCAGCAAACTACCTAAAGTCAGAGCCTGACGTCGCAGCATGGCACTCGCCCTCATCAGTCACCGTCGTTGGCGTTGAAGCCCAGTTGAATGCCCAGCGCCTTGGCCAGTTCGCCTTCGTGCAAGCGATGGACGACGTTGAGGCTGTCGTAAAGGTCGTTGAGTTGCTGGCGCCCGGCGTCATCGTTGAGCATTTCGGTGAGCGAACGCTGGTTGCTGGCGAACAGTTTCAGGGAGGCTGCGTAAGCGGCATCGATCTTGTCGGCCAACGGCTTCTGCTCGCTCGGCAACAGACCGCGAAGGCCTTTGTTGTCGACGCCTTCCCACACCGTTCTGGCGGCGGCGAGGCTGGCTTCCATGCCCGTCAGGGATGACTGGCTGCGCCATGCATCGGCCTGGAACGGTTGTGGCACGCCCTTGGTCTGGCGGCCCATCGGCGTGCCGAGTTTTTTCTTCAGGGTGTCGAGGGCGGTGACCTGCACACGCAGCAGATCGGCGATGGCTTCGTGGGAATCGGCGTAGCGCTGGTTCGGGAATTTGCTCAATTGCGCGAGCATGCCGTCGGTGTTGTTCCAGGTTTTCAGGATCTCTTCGGCCAGCTGTTTCTGCCGCTCGCCAATTGCCTTCAACAGCGGGCAATACCTGGCTTTCTGCGCTTCATTGGCCACGTCCGGCTTGCTGTCGAACAGGATGTATTCGTAGGCGGAAAGGCCCTGCACCACGACGCTGGACTTGGCCAGCGCAGCGGCATCGATCTGCGGCTGCGCGGTGACCAGTTGTTCGACCTGACGGCCCACAAGGTTTTTCTTGTCCGGCCAGAACTGCACCTGCCAGGCGCGATTGCCCTCGGCCAGCGGCCCGATCAGCAGTGGTTGCAGTTCGGCCCAGGCTTTCTGCGCATGCAGGAAGTCGGCGCGGGCGGTGTCGAGGTTTTCCTTGCCTTCGCAGTAGGCGAGGGCGCTGACGGCCAATTGGCGGTCGGCTTCAACCCAGCGCGTGTAGGTCGGCAGGATCACTGACTTGGCAATCGCCGCGGAGGTGACAGCTTGTGGGTCCTGTGGCGAACAGGCGCCCAAGGCTAGCGCTGCAAGGCTGGTGAATAACAACTTGGGACGGAACATGTCGGGCTCCCGATTCTTGATCAGTGTTCAAAGAGAATTCAAAAACGCCAGCAACGCAGCGCGCTGCTCGGCATTGAAAGACAAAACCTGTTGCTGCGCCGCCTGGGCTTCGCCGCCATGCCAGAGCACGGCTTCGAGCAGGTTGCGGGCGCGGCCGTCATGCAGGAACTGGGTATGGCCACTGACCGCCTGCGTCAGGCCGATGCCCCACAACGGCGGGGTGCGCCAGTCACGGCCACTGGCCTGGAATTCGCTGCGGTTGTCCGCCAGACCGTCGCCCATGTCGTGCAGCAGCAGATCGCTGTATGGGCGAATCACTTGATTGGCCAGTTCAGGTTCGGCGGCGTTGGCGGCGGTGGTGTATTTGGGCGTGTGACAGGACTGGCATCCGGCCTGGAAAAACAGGTTCTTGCCGGCCAGCACTTCGGGCGCGTTGACATCGCGACGTGCCGGTACGGCAAGGTTGCGGCTGTAGAACAGCACCAGGCGCAGGATGTTATCGCTGACTTCCGGCTCACCGTCCGGGCCATTGCCGTTGGGGGCCTGCTTGCAGGCGGTTTGCGCATCGGTGCAGTCGTCGATGGGCCTCAGGCTTGTGGTCAGGCCCATGTCACCGGAAAACGCGTGGACGTTTTGTTGATTCAGGTTCGGTTGTCCGGCCTTCCAGCCAAATCGACCGAGGACGGTTTTTTGTTGCGCGTCATCCCAGACCCGGTTCGGGCGTCCGGCGATGCCGTTTTTGTCCTTGGCCTGGGCTTCGGCGTTGGCCAGGATCGCCTCGTCGGGAATGGCTTCGAGCAAGCCCAGGCCGATCATCGGTGGCGCGACCCTGGCCGAGAATCGGGTGTCGGGGTGCATCGGGCCATAGCCCAACTGGGAAATGTTCAGGCTCGGCTTGCGCAATTCGACTTCGGTGCCGTCCTTGAAACGCACCGGGACCGATGTGTAATCAACACGTACTTTGCCTTCCGGCGCCACGCCCGGCACGGCCATGTCCTGGAGCTGACCTCCGTAGACCGGCTCCGGAACCACACCCAATTGCTCGATGACCTTGGCGTAGGCCGGCGCGTCGGGGATCGACAAACGCACCAGCATCGACACCGCATTTGGCGCATCGGGTGTCGGCGGATGACCGCGGCCATCCTTGATATGGCAGTTCTGGCAGGCGTTGGTGTTGAACAACGGGCCGAGGCCGTCGCGGGCGGTCGTGGTCGACGGAGCGATCACCCAGGGGCTGCGGAAGAAACTGTTGCCGACACTGAAATCCACGCGCCGTGACGGCGGCAGGTTGGCAGAGGGCAGGGAAAAGGCGTTCTGATCGGTCTTGCGCACGGTCGCTGCGCCACCGGACCGGGATTCACCGGGTTCGGCCTTGGTAAAACGCGGGGCGTCATCGCAGGCACTCAGGCCCAGGGCCAGCAACAGTGCGGACAAGCGAAGAAGCAGCGAGGGCATCAGACATCCTGCAAGACGAGCAAAACAAGGGCGCAAAGTCTAACAGGGCACGGGAGTTTGAATAAGAGGAATTATCGTTTACTTGATGTGGGGCAAGAATTATTGGGCTAACACTCCCACAATGGATCGGTGGTTGGCAGGCATGAAAAAGGCGACCCGAAGGTCGCCTTTTTTGTTCAGCCAGCGTTGATCAGAACTCGTGATCAGCGTTGTCCGGGTTCAGGTCGCTGATGCCCAGCTTGCCGGCGGCGGCTTCGATCGAACCGGTCTGCTTGACCAGCGAAGCAATCGCGTCGCGCACGATCTGGTTACCGGCGGTGTTGCCGGCAGCGATCAGTTGGTCGTAGTGCTCACCCTTGTTGGCGTGATCGACCATGACCTGGATCTTGGCTTCGGTTGCGGCCAGGTCAGCTTTCAACGTGGCGTCGGCAGCCGGGTCGGCCTTGGCTACCAGGGACGACAGGCTAGCGCCGGTCATTTTAGTGCCGTCGACGCGGGTGTATTCGCCCAGGTACACATTACGAATGCCCTTGGCATCGTAGAAGTGCGAGTTGTGGGTGTTGTCGCTGAAGCAATCCTGTTCGTCTTCCGGGGAGTTGGCTTCCAGGGAAACCTTCATGCGTTCGCCGGCCAGTTCGCCCAGGGACAGGCTGCCCATGCCGAACAGCATTTTGCGCAGGCCTGTATCAACCGGTTCGGCTTCCAGGGTGGCGCGGTAGTTGTCGGCCACGTTCGGCTTCCAGTTGCCGACCATTTCTTCCAGGTCGCTGACCAGCAATTGGGTCACGGCCTTCAGGTAAGCGCGGCGACGATCGTTGTGGCCGCCGGTGGCACCATTGCCTTCCAGGTAGTCGGAGGCCGGGCGGTTGCCGGCGCCAGGTCCGGTGCCGTTCAGGTCCTGGCCCCACAGCAGGAATTCGATGGCGTGGTAGCCGGTGGCAACGTTGGCTTCCGAACCGCCCAGCTCGTTGAGGCTGGCGAGTTTTTCAGGGGTGATGTCTTTGACATCGACCTTGTCTTCGCCGACCTGAACTTCAGTGTTGGCGATAATGTTGGCCGTGGCGCCCGGGTTACCCAGTGCGTGTTCGTAGGACTTGTCGACATAGTCGATCAGGCCTTCGTCCAGTGGCCAGGAATTCACCTGACCTTCCCAGTCGTCGATGATGGTGTTGCCGAAGCGGAATACTTCGCTCTGCAGGTACGGAACGCGGGCAGCGACCCAGGCAGCCCTGGCGGCTTTGAGGGTGTCGGCGTTCGGCTTGGCGAGGAAGGCGTCTACGGCGGTTTGCAGGGTTTTCGCAGTGGATTCGGCATCGCTGTAAACGGCGAAGACCATGTCGGCGTAATGCGCGACAACGGCTTTGGCGGCGGCTTCGTCGACTTTACTGGCGGCTGCCGGGGCGGCAGCGGGTGCCGCAGTGCTGGCAGACGGCGTTGGCGCAGGCGCCGCGGCGGTCTTGTCTTTGCCTTCGCCACAACCGGCGAGGGAAATAGCGATGGCCAACAGACTGGCGGTAGCCAGAGGCATACGAATCATGGCGAACATCCTGCTTCGAGAGGGTGGAATGGCGCAGCAAGCGCGCAAAGCTGCGACATAATGCAAATCTTTCGCATTATGTGTAAAGGGTGCGGTTGGAAATATTTCTTATTCAGACAGGTGTTGTTCATGGATCAAAAGATCGCAGCCTCGTTTCAGTCCGTTGGCACTGTCGAGTGAAACGAGGCTGGGATCTTTTTACATAATGGCCGCATTGCTGCGTTGCGCCTGCCTGAGGTAAGCGCTCAATTCCCGTGCCGGCAGTGGCTTGCTGTAGTGGTAGCCCTGACCTTCATGGCAGCCTTCGGAAATGATGTAGGCCTCTTGCTCGGCGGTTTCCACGCCTTCGGCAATCACCTGCATGCCCAGACTCTTGCCCAGCTGGATGATCGCCCGAACGATGGTTGCATCATCGTCGTCATCGAGCAGGTCCTGGACGAAGCTCTTGTCGATCTTGATCTTGTCCAGCGGCAGGCTTTTGAGATAGCTCAGTGATGAATAACCGGTGCCGAAGTCGTCGATGGCGATCAGTGCGCCGGAGCGACGCAGGCTCAGCAAGTGTTGGGCGGCGGTGCTGATGTCTTCCATCAGGCCGGTTTCGGTCACTTCCAGTTCCAGGCTGCGCGGCGGCAGGCGGTACATTTGCAACAGATTGTTGACCACCCGCGGCAGCTCGGCGTGGTGCAACTGCACGGTGGACAGGTTCACCGCCATGCGCAAATCCGGGAAGCCCTGATCGTGCCAATCGCGCAGTTGTTTGCACGCTTGATCCAGCACCCATTCGCCAATGGCAATGATGGTGCCGTTCTGCTCGGCCAGCGGGATGAACAGGTCCGGCGGTACCAGGCCATGCTCGGGATGCTGCCAGCGTATCAGCGCTTCGACGCCCACCACCCGATGATCGCGGTAGCTGATCTGCGGTTGGTAGACGAGGTAGAACTGCTCGCGCGCGAGGGCGTCGCGCAGGTCTTTTTCCAGCTCGCGACGTCGGCGCATTTCGGTGTCGACGCTGGCGATGTAGAACTGATAGCGGTTGCGCGAGCGGGCTTTGGCCAGGGTCATGGTCTGCTCGGCTTTTTGCAGCAGCTTCTCGGTGCTGTCACCGTCCTCGGGGAACAGGGTGATGCCGATGGTGGCGCGCAGGCGGATTTCCTGATGATCAAGGGCGAAGGCCGCTTCCAGGTCATCGAGAATGCTTTGCGCCAGTTCGGCGGCTTCGTAAGGTTGTTCGATATCGGCCTGGACCAGGGCGAACTGGTCGCCACCCAGGCGGGCGAGGGCGCCAAGACGACCGCTGTGAGCCCGCAGACGATCAGCCAGGGCCAGCAACAATTGGTCGCCGGTCTGATAACTGAACTGTTCGTTGATGCCTTTGAAATCGTCCAGGCCTACCACCAGCACCGCAACCCGACGTTGCAATTTGCCGGCGTCGACCAGGATCTTGTCCAGTTGCTGCTGCAATTGCTGGCGGTTCGGCAAACCGGTGAGGAAGTCGTACTGGGCCATGCGCAACAGGCTGTTTTCCGCCTCGTGACGCAGGTGGGTGTTGCGTTCGATGGATTCGAGCAACTGGTTGGCGGTGTTGATCCAGATCCCCAGTTCGTTCTTTTCGTGCCCTTTGAGCTGCGGAATCTTGTGTTCGCTGGGGCGGTCCGGGTTGATTTCGGTCAGGTGCTCGATGATCCGTGACAGCGGTTTGGTCAGCAGCCAGTGGTAGACCAGGTACAGCACCAGGCCCATGGCCAGGGCGCGCAGTACGCCGGAAATGAAGATGATCACCGAGCTGACGATAAACCCCTGGCCGTAGGTGGCGGTGTCGAGGGTGATGCTCAGGTCGCCGTAATATTCGCTATAGGGGCCGCGGCCGACGAGTTGGGTGGTGAAGGTGCGTTCGTTGCCGAGGATCAGGTCGGTCAGCCAGCGACTGTGCGAATGCTGCAGTTCGCGGGATTTTTGCGCGAGCATGGCTTCGTTGGGATGGCCGATGGAGGCTTGGCGCACGGCGTCGTCCTGGAACAGGCCTTCGATGACCTGCATGCCCATTTCCCGGTCCAGGCTGTAGACGGCCTGGGTGGAAGGGTCGCGGAACATGTCGAGGATGCGTTGGGCATCGTTGGCCACGGCCTGGCGTGTTTTATAGGCATCGAACACGATTTGGGCGCAGCTCAAGATTACGCCGACGATCAATGCCGACATGAGTACGACCCGGAGCAACTTCACCGACAAGCTGTTCTTGAGTTCCAGCTTCAAAGGGTTATTCCTTGTTCCGTGCGGGTAGCATCAAGTTGCCATGAGTATTGGCAATCCTGTGACGGCAGTCAAAGGGACATTCAATCACAAGGGAGTTGTCTGTGGGCTTGGACGATTTGCTGTTGTTTTGAGTCTTTGCCCTATTTGTACTGTGTCGGTTGTTGGGGCCTTCAACTTGAGCGGGATTGAGGTCTTTTTTCTTCTTGGTTGATGGTAGACGGGTATGGCGTTGGGGCAAGGGGCCGACCATGTTTTGGGTTGACTGGGTACATATCCGTTGCTGCGGTAATGGCGGCTGGCGGTTTCGCCCTTACGGCGAGGCACTTTTTTCAAACGCCAAAAAAGTACCCAAAAAGGCTTGCCCCGGCGTTCGGCCCCTCGCTTAGGCTCGGTGTTCCTTCGTTCCGGCATTCATCTGGGGGCATCGCCTACGGTCTGCTTCGCGACGACCTCCTCTCGATGTGTGCGGCTTCGCCGCACGGCGCTACGCGCCTGCCCCCCCAGATAAACGCCTCCACTCAGCCTGCCGAAGGGGCGGGTGGATCAAGATCAAAAGCAGGCGAGCTACCGCTCGGCCTATTGAGTGGTGAAGAGCGGACGGTAGACACCGGTCTATTGTGGGAGCTGGCCTGCCAGCCGACCAATCTCTTGCAGGTGTACCCGGTCCACTGTGGGAGCTGGCCTGCCAGCGATGGCGGCCTGACAGCCAACCAGTCTCTTGCAGGCGCACATCGAACCCTGTGGGAGCGAGCTTGCTCGCGATGGCGGCCTGTCAACCGACCAATCTCTTGCAGATGTACACCGAGCCCTGTGGGAGCTGGCCTGCCAGCGATGGCGCCCTGCCAACCGACCATTCTCTTCCTGTTGCCCATTGATCGTTCCCTACGCTCCGCGTGGGAATGCAGCCAGGGACGCTCCGCGTTCCATTTTTGTGTTGAGCGATGTGTAAGAAACACAGCACTTTCCCACGCATTTTTCAGGTTGCCGGGTAGGAAGCCGTGTCTCTAACCTCTGGCTGTCGCTGAAACCTCAGCGACCGGGTGTGAGAACCTGGAACGGATATGTCTGAATCTAGCGCCAGCATCACCATAATTACCGCGAGCTATTCGCTGCCTGCAATGCTCTATGGCGGCTGTGTGCGGGCGGACTTCGGTCCGGCCGGTTCTCTGTTCCCGGTTTTCTCACCCTGCACATAGCTGCCACCACTTTGGAGTTGGCGGTGCACCGGGCGTTGGATAATGTCGATTCGCAAGCGGCCTGACTTTTTCCAGGCCATAAAAAACCCGGCATAAAGCCGGGTTTTTTTGACTGGCGTCGATCTTAAGCGGTGAAGGTTTTGCCTTCGAACTGCTCAGCCACGAATTTCCAGTTGACCAGGTTCCAGAACGCTTCGACGTATTTCGGACGAAGGTTGCGGTAGTCGATGTAGTAAGCGTGTTCCCAGACGTCGCAGGTCAGCAGCGGGGTGTCGCCGTTGGTCAGCGGGTTGCCGGCGCCGATGGTGCTGGCCAGGGCCAGGGAACCGTCAGCCTTTTTCACCAGCCAGCCCCAGCCGGAACCGAAGGTGCCGATCGAGGTTTTGCTGAATTCTTCTTTGAACTTGTCGAACGAACCGAAGGCTGCGTTGATCGCTTCAGCCAGTGCGCCGGTTGGTTGACCGCCGGCGTTTGGCGCCAGGCAGTTCCAGTAGAACGTGTGGTTCCAGACCTGAGCGGCGTTGTTGAAGATGCCGCCCGAGGAAGTCTTGACGATTTGTTCCAGGGTCTTGCCTTCGAACTCGGTGCCTGGCACCAGGTTGTTCAGGTTCACGACGTAGGTGTTGTGGTGCTTGTCGTGGTGGTATTCCAGAGTTTCCTTGGAAATGTGCGGCTGCAGGGCATCGTGTGCGTAAGGCAGCGGCGGCAATTCGAAAGCCATGATGATTCTCCTAATCAGGTCAGTTGCGGTGAGCGCAAGGCCGATCACGGGCGGCCAGACAAGCGCCGGGGAGTTTGTACTCTTTGCGGCGCATCGGATCGGATCATAGCACCGGGGGTTCGGCATAACCACGCAACAACTGTGTGGAATAGAGGTTCCAGAGCCTTTTGGAATAATCAGGGGGTGACGATTAATTGAAAGGCCACGGCAAACATCATCACCGCCACCAGCAGATCGAGAATCCGCCAGGTACTGGGCCGTGCCAGCCACGGCGCCAACCAGGCGGCGCCGAGGGCCAGGGTGAAGAACCACAGCAACGACGCACTGGCCGCGCCGACGACATAGGCGCCGGGCTCGGTTTGTTGGGCGCCGAGGGAGCCGATCAACAACACCGTATCCAGATAAACGTGCGGGTTGAGCAAGGTCACCGCCAGGGCGCTGAGCATCACCGCGCGCAGTGAGCGAACAGTTTGATGTTCACCTTGTTGCAGGCTTTGTTTCGAACAGGCCCGACGCAGCGCCTGACTGCCATACCAGATCAGAAAAACAGCGCCACCCCAACGGGCGACTGCCAACAGGGTCGGGTTTTGCGCCAGTACGGTTGCCAGGCCGAATACGCCCGCGGCGACCAACAATGCATCGCACGCAACACAAAGCGCCGCCACCGGCAGGTGATGTTCGCGGCGAAGGCTTTGCGCCAGGACAAACGCATTTTGGGTGCCGATGGCCATGATCAATCCGGCGGCCACCAACAGGCCGTTCACATAACTTTGCCACATAGGTTTTACTCCGCGTTGGCTGCCAGGTCGCGCAGCACTTGCAAGGCGCGTTGGGCGTCGGCCTGGCCGACAAATAAATGGTCGTGGTAATAGCCAGCGATCACGTTGCAACTGATGCCGGCCTGGCCCAGTGCCGTGGCGAACGCGGCCGTCAGGCCAACGGCTTCGAGGGCCGAGTGCACGTTCAAGGTGATCCAGGCCGCGACATAGTCGAAGTTGAACCCTGCCTGTTCAGCATGGGAACGTTCCAGAATCACCGTCAGGCCTTCCTGCTCGCGGAAGCTGCCGATGATCTCAAGTCCCGCCGGCAACGTGCTGTCGCGCAGGGTGCAAAACACGTATTCGCCGTCGTTGAGTTGCGGGCTCATGCTGCGCAGCAAGGTGGCCAATGAAGTTTCGCCAGCCATGTCGATGTTCCTTGTGAAAGAGTGCTTGCCGGGCATTCTCCGCTGCTAACCTGTATAAGAAAAACCAATCATGCTGATCGCTCATTAGGAAAACTGATGTTCGACTATAAATTGCTTTCCGCCTTGGCCGCCGTGGTCGAGCAGGCTGGATTTGAGCGCGCCGCGCAGGTGCTGGGGTTGTCGCAGTCGGCGATTTCCCAACGGATCAAACTGCTGGAGGCGCGAGTCGGCCAGCCGGTGTTGGTGCGGATCACCCCGCCGGCGCCGACCGAGATTGGTCGGCGGCTGCTTAACCATGTCCAGCAAGTGCGTTTGCTTGAGCGGGATCTGCAGACGCTGGTCCCGGCGCTGGACGAAGAAGGTCTGCCGGAACGCCTGCGAATCGCCTTGAACGCTGACAGCCTCGCCACGTGGTGGGCCGCTGCCGTCAGTGACTTCTGTGCCGAGCAGCACTTGCTGCTGGATTTGGTCGTCGAAGACCAGACGGTCGGCCTCAAACGCATGCGCGCGGGCGAAGTGGCCGCGTGCATTTGCGCCAGCGAACGGCCGGTGGCCGGTGCGCGCAGCGTGTTATTGGGCGCCATGCGTTATCGGGCGTTGGCCAGCCCGGCGTTTATTGCGCGGCACTTTCCTGAAGGGGTTCGTGCTGATCTGCTGGCGAAAACCCCTGCGCTGGTCTTCGGACCGGACGATTTCCTGCAGCATCGCTACCTTGCTTCGTTGGGTGTCGAAGGTGGTTTCGAACACCATTTATGCCCCTCATCCGAAGGCTTCATCCGCCTGACCGAGGCCGGTCTCGGCTGGGGCCTGGTGCCGGAATTGCAGGTGCGCGAGCAACTGGAACGCGGTGTTTTGGTCGAGCTTTTGCCAGATAAGCCCATCGATGTGCCGCTGTACTGGCATCATTGGCGCAATGGCGGTCAGCTTCTGGGGTTGTTGACCGATCAATTGGTACGTTCGTCGAAGCAATGGCTGGTGCCGTTGGGTTGACGGGCAGCGTCAAGACTCACGCATTACGCATTACGCAAAACGAAAGACATCGGAGCTCTACATGAAAATTCTGGTCACCGGCGCAAGCGGCTTCATTGGCGGACGCTTTGCGCGTTTCGCCCTGGAGCAAGGCCTGGACGTGCGGGTCAACGGTCGCCGGGCCGAAAGCGTTGAACACCTGGTGCGCCGTGGCGCCGAGTTTATCCAGGGCGACTTGAGCGACCCGGAACTGGCGCGCGAGCTGTGTTCAGATGTCGAAGCCGTGGTCCATTGCGCTGGCGCGGTCGGGTTGTGGGGGCGTTATCAGGACTTTCATCAAGGCAACGTGCAGGTCACCGAAAACGTGGTCGAGGCCTGTCTGAAGCAGCGCGTTCGGCGTCTGGTGCATTTGTCGTCGCCGTCGATCTACTTCGATGGCCGCGATCATCTGGGGCTGACCGAAGAACAGGTGCCTAAACGCTTCAAGCACCCTTACGCGGCCACCAAGTTTCTGGCCGAGCAGAAGGTCTTTGGCGCCCAGGAATTCGGTCTCGAAACCATCGCTCTGCGCCCGCGTTTCGTGACCGGGGCCGGTGACATGAGCATCTTCCCGCGCCTGCTGAAGATGCAGCGCAAGGGGCGGTTGGCGATCATCGGCAACGGCCTGAACAAAGTCGATTTCACCAGCGTGCACAACCTTAACGAAGCATTGCTCAGCAGTTTGCTGGCCAGTGGTTCGGCCTTGGGCAAGGTCTACAACATCAGCAACGGGGCGCCGGTGCCGTTGTGGGATGTGGTCAACTACGTCATGCGCAAGATGGATGTCCCACAAGTGACGCGCTACCGTTCCTATGGATTGGCCTATAGCGTTGCCGCGCTCAACGAAGGGGCGTGCAAGCTGTGGCCGGGCCGTCCCGAGCCGACGCTGTCGCGACTGGGCATGCAAGTCATGAACAAAAATTTCACCCTGGACATCAGTCGCGCCCGGCATTATCTGGACTACGATCCGAAGGTCAGTCTCTGGGCGGCCCTCGACGAGTTCTGCGCCTGGTGGAAGGCTCAGGACCTTCGCTGACTGTCCGGTTGCCCGTCTGCCAGCACTGAACCGAGTTTGTGGTTGAGGGTCAATCGGTCGGCAGTGGGGTTTATACTCGCCGCATAAAGCCATCACCGCGTTCCACAAAGGTTGACTCAATGTCCATGCGTAACGATGCCAACGACGACTTCGACGATGTCCCAAGCCTGCGTGCCGACGTCCTCGATGACGATGATTTTCCCACCACTGCGCGCACCTCCGTGCACTCGCGGCCGGTGCCTGTCGTCAAAGTCAAAAGCGCCAGCACCGGCCCGTTGTGGGCTTTGGTCGGCGCACTGTTCTTTGCCTTTGCAGGCCTTGCCTGGTGGAGCTTCCAGCAGATTTCGCTGATGGAACAGCAACTGGTCGCGACCCAGGAAAGTTTCGCGCGCATCAGTGAAGAAGCGGCGGGGCGCTTGCAGGATATTTCCGGCAAGGTGGTCGCCAGCCAGACCAACGTCAACAGCGACAGCGAAGCCTTGAAACTGCAAATCAAGCAACTGGAAAGCAAACTCCAGGACCAGAGCCAACAGCAGCAAGGCGTTGTCGGCCAGACCTCGGAGCTGGACAAACGCCTGGCGCAGATGAGCGCGCAAACCGCCGATCTGGACAAACGCCTGGCGCAAATGACCGCTCAGAACACCGAGCACCAGACCGCCAATACGCAATTGCAGGCGCAGGTCAAAGCGTTGAGTAGCGATTTGGCCGCGCTGAAAAGCGCCTCGGACGACACCAGCAAATTCGACGCACAGCTCAAAAGCCTGGGTGCCGACATCGTTGCACTGAAGAAACAAGGCAACCCGAGCGCCGCCATCGAGCGTCTGGAACAAGAAATGATCGTGCTCAAAAGCGAGCAGGACAACCGCCCGGCCGTTGCGCAAGGCGCCACCAATATCGCCGAGTTCGACGCCTTCCGCGGCCAGACCACCCGCAACATCAACACGCTCCAGGCGCAGATCCAGAATCTGCAACAGCAGCTGCGCGCCCGGCAGTGAGGCCTGAATCATTCCCGGGCCGTCCGGGAATGATTTCCTTACACACTGCGATTCGCTGAATATTCATACATATCCCATTGCCGACTACGCTCTTGAAACACTGACAAGAACGGGGGATGGACAATGGGGGTTCTGCACAAGTTGGCGGGGCTGGGCGCGATGCTGTTGCTGTGCCTGGGGCAGGTTCATGCCGCCACGGCACAAAAGGACGACGGTCAGGCCGCCAAGGCCTTGCTGGAAAAAGCCCTGGCTTACTACCACGACAATGGCGACAAGGCGTTCGCCGCTTTCAGTCGTCAGGGCGAATTTGTCGACAAGGATCGCTACGTGTTCGTGGTCGACACCAAAGGCGTGATGCTCGCCAGCGGTTGGCCGTCTTCGGCATTGATCGGGCGTGATGTGTCCGAAACCCTCGGGCCGGAGTTGCAGAAAGCGTTCAAGGACGCCTTGAGCGTGCCGGAAGGCAATGGCATCCAACAGGCGGAGTATCGCTGGCAGAACTGGTCCGACGGCAAGGTCGAACGCAAGCACGTGTTCTACCAGCGCGTTGGCCAGCGGATTCTGGCAGTAGGTTATTACCTGCCACGTGCCTCAGCGGAACAGGCGATGGCCTTGCTGAACAAAGCAGCGACCGATCTGGCCAAGGACGAGAAGGGCACGCTGAGCGCGATCAACTCCCTCAAGGGCGGTTACTTGCAGGATGACCTGTATGTGTTTGTCGTCGACCTCAACACCCAGCGCTACGTCGCACACGGCACCAACCTGCGGCTGATCAACACAGACTTCGGCAAGATCAAGGACCCGGAAGGCAAACCGGTGGGCGAGCCGATCCTGGGGTTGATTGCCAAGCAGGATGACGGCGAATACGAATACCGCTGGAAAAACCCGGTGACTGGCAAGATTGAAGACAAGCATGCGTACCTGAAAAAGGTCGGGCATTTCCTGGTGGCGGTCGGGTATTACAGCCCTTGAATCACGGTGACTGACAGGCCGCTATCGCGAGCAAGCTCGCTCCCACAGTGGATCTTCGGCGTTCACATATTTTGTGTATGACATAGATCAAATGTGGGAGCGAGCTTGCTCGCGATGGCCACGACTCGGTCCCACTATCGAACCTTGTCTTCCCGCCCCCGCAACAACATATTCGGCATCACAATCGCCGCCGCCAGCCCCAGCAGCGATACCGCCGCACTGACCATCAGCAAATGCCGGAAAGTCAGCAGCAGCTCCGCGCGCAGGGCATTCTGCGCATCGCCGGGTGCGGCATTCAAACCATCGAGCAACACATTGCCCGAGCGGCCCTCGGCAATCATCGACGAGCCGGCCAGGTGGGCAAAACTCGAATCCTGCAACAACGCCAGCAGCAACGCCGACATCAATGCCACACCCACCGCGCCACCCAGTGAACGAAACAGGTTGGTGGTGCTGGTCGCGACGCCGATATCGCGCTGGTCCACCGAGTTCTGTGTGCCGACCAATGACGTCGGGAATTGCATGCCGCTGGCGATCCCGCTGAGCAACATAAACAGACTGCTCAACAGAAAAGCCTGCGGCGGGCTGAAGGCCATGCCGAGAATCGAGATCGGCATCAGCACCGCCCCGGTCAGAATCATCGGTTTGTAGCGCCCGGTCACCGACGTGCGACGCCCGGCGAAATACGCGCCAATCGGCAAGCCCATGGCCAGCGGCAACAGATGCAACGCGGCGCTGTCGGCCCCGGCGCCCGTGACGCTTTGAAAGCGCAGCGGCATCAGCACGATCAGCGAGATGGCCTGGAAACTGGTGAAGAAAATCGTGCACCAGCACAGGAGCGCATTGCGGTTGGCGAACAGATGCATCGGCAACAACGGCTCACGCGCCCGGCGTTCATGCCAGACAAACAACGCCAGCACCAACACCGCACACACCAGCAGGCTCAACACTTCGGCACTGCGCCAGGAATGGCCTTGCCCGACCTGAGTGATGCCCAGCAACAAAGCGGTCAAGCCGATGATCATCAGCAAGGTGCCGAGGTAATCGATGATCGGTTTGCGTTGCGGAACCGGCAGCCCGACCAACGTGCGATTGGCCACCAGCCAGGCACCGAGACCCAGGGGCAGGTTGATCAGAAACACCCAGCGCCAGGACAAATACTCGGTCATGTAACCGCCCAGCACCGGGCCGGCGACGCTGGCCACCGCGTACATGCTGCTGAAATACCCCTGATAACGACCGCGTTCGCGGGGCGGGATGATGTCGCCGATGATCGCCTGGCTGACCGAAATCATCCCGCCCGCGCCGATGCCCTGGAGAATCCGCGCCAGCACCAGTTGCTCCATGCTTTGGGCCATGCCGCAAAATAGCGATGCGATCGTGAACAGGCCCATGCCGAAGAGCATCAGCTTACGCCGGCCATACAAATCGCCGAGCTTGCCGTAGATCGGCACCGCCACGGTCATCGCCACCATGTAGCCGGAGATCACCCAGGCCAGCAGGCTGACGTCCTTGAATTGCGCAGAAATGGCCGGCATCGAAACGGCGACGATGGTTTGGTCCAGCGCGCCGAGGAAAATCGCCAGCATCAGGGCGATCAACACGCTGCGGATGGCTGGTTTAGGCGTTTCAGGCTGGTTTAGATTGGTCACGGGTAAAGGCCTGCGGGCAGTGATTGACCCGCAAGGGCAAGGCGAGCGGGGACACTCGCCAGTGTAAGTCGGTAGCAGGCTATTCGATAGCCTCATAAGGAAGGCCGACGTAATTTTCTGCAATGGTTTTGCGACCGGCCTCGGAGTCGACGAAGTAATTCAGCTCCGACTCGCTGATGCGCTGGCTGAACGCGTCGTGGTCGTCAAAGCGGTGCAGCATCGAGGTCATCCACCACGAGAAGCGTTCGGCTTTCCACACCCGGCGCAGGCAGATTTCGGAATACTTCTCCAGCAAATCCAGGCGTCCCTCGCGATAGACCTTGAGCAAGATCTTGAACAAGGTGCTGACGTCGCTCGCCGCCAGGTTCAGGCCTTTGGCGCCGGTGGGCGGGACGATATGCGCGGCGTCGCCGACCAGGAACATTCGCCCGTACTGCATCGGTTCAACCACAAAACTGCGCAGCGGTGCGATGCTTTTTTCGATGGACGGCCCGGTCACCAAGGTGTTGGCCAACGCAGAGGGCAGGCGCGTTTTAAGCTCATCCCAGAAGCGCTGATCCGACCAGTCCTCGACCTTTGCGTCAGCCGGCACTTGAAGGTAATAACGCGTGCGGGTGGCCGAGCGCATGCTGCACAAGGCAAACCCGCGCGCGTGGCGGGCGTAGACCAGCTCTTCATGGACCGGCGGCGTATCGGCCAGGATGCCGAGCCAGCCGAACGGATAAACCCGCTCGAAGACGTTCAGGCAATCACTGGGAATTGACTGCCGGGCCACGCCATGAAATCCGTCGCAACCGGCGATGTAGTCGCAATCGAGGCGATAGGTTTCGCCATCCTTTTCAAACGTCACAAACGGTTCGGCGGTTTTCATCCCGTGCGGTACGACGTTGGCGGCTTGGTAAATCGTCTGCGCACCAGCCTCCCGACGAGCGGCCATGAGGTCGCGGGTGACCTCGGTCTGACCATAAATCATCACAGTTTTGCCAGCGGTCAGGGCGTGTAGATCGATGTGGACCCGACGGCCGTCGAGGGCCAGTTCGAACCCCCCGTGGACCAACCCTTCGGCATCCATGCGCTGTCCTACGCCGGCCTCACGCAACAGCTCTACCATGCCTTGTTCAAGGACCCCGGCGCGGATTCGTCCGAGCACATAATCCGCGCTCTGGCGTTCGAGAATAAGGGTGTCGATGCCGGCGTTGTGCAGCAATTGGCCGAGCAATAAACCGGCGGGGCCGGCGCCGATGATGGCGATTTGGGTTTTCAGCGTTTTCATTGTTTTTATGACTCGCAAGCTTCACATGGCCCAGGCCGGTGAATGATTTTTATGGATCGAGTGCTTGCATTTTTCCCTTGCGGGTCTGTCAATTGAAGGTGAAAAGTGAGCCGATACCTGTACATTCTGCCAATCGGTGCGATTATCGCCCGTAAACCTCTGAGGCCTGGATTGAAGTGATGAACAAGCCTGACCTGCCTTCGATTCCAGTGTTCAAGCTCTACGGTGAAAGCCTGGACTGGCCGACCCCCGACTTGCTGCACTGTGAAACCATTTCCAAACGCAGCCGCGAACATCAATGGGAAATCAAACCCCATCGTCACGCCGATTTGTGCCAGTTTCTCTTCGTTTTCAAAGGTCAGGCAGAGCTTGAAATCGAAGGCAAACGCACGCAACTGACTGAGCCGACCGTTCTGGTTTTGCCGCCGTTATCGGTGCACGGTTATCGTTTTTCCGAGGACGTCGAAGGATTTGTCGTGACATTGGCCGCGCCGTTGGTGGCCCATCTTCAGGCGCAGTTGGGTAGTTCGGTGAGCACGCTGACCCAAGCCGAAAGTTATCCGGCGGGCAAGGACAGCGACTACCTCAACAGCCTGTTTTCGGCGCTGCAGGAGGAATACACCGGCCACCAACCGGCACGCGAGATGCTGATGCATTCACTGGTCAGCGTGATCATGGTCTGGGTCAGTCGCCAAGTGATTTCGCGTCGCAACGCCAGCCAGCGTCCGCAACGAGCCCGGGAATACCTAAACGGCTTTATTCAACTGGTGGAAGAAACTTACCGTCAGCACGTCAAGGTCGAGGACCTGGCGCATCGGCTGGGGATTTCCGTGTCTCACCTCAACGGGACCTGCCGAGAGCTGGCGGGGCAACCGGCGTTGCAGATCATGCACGAGCGTCAGTTGCTGGAGGCCAAGCGTTTGCTGACCTACACCAGCATGACCATTTACGAAATGTCTGATGTGTTGGGGTTTTCCGATCCGACCAACTTCACGCGTCTGTTCCGACGTCGCGTGGGGATCTCGCCCAAGGCATTCCGCGACCGCTTGAAGGCCGATCAGGACAACGAGGCCTGACCGCTTTCGTCACCGAAGGGCGTTGAGGGTCGCGTTGTGGGGGATGCAGCGCTCGAAGTTACAGCTCGCATAGTCGCGGGGCAGTTGCCGCAACTGCTCTACGCGCCAGGCGGCGGTGCCATACAGCGCCAGCGTTGCCGCGCAGGTGATGAAAATGGCGAGGTATCTTCTTGTTCTGGTGTTCATGGCGTTGACCTCTGAACGAATACCCTTGGGTATTACTTTGAGCATAGGTCAGTGCCGCTGAGTTGCCAGCCCTGTGGGAGCGAGCTTTCTCGCGATGGCGCAGTGTCAGTCACCAGAGATGTCGAATATCAGACCGTTATCGCGAGCAAGCTCGCTCCCACAGTTTTGATCCGGTTACAGGCCGATATCCCACGCCGGCTCTTGCGGAAATCTGAGCACCAGAAAATCCAGCAGGCTGCGCAGCGCCGCCGGCATGTGCTTGCGCGAAGCGTACACCGCATAGATATTCATCTGCCTCGGCTCGGCATGGGGCAGCAGTCGCACCAGTTCGCCGCTGTGGATATTCACACCTGCCTGATACGTCGGCAGCATCGCCACGCCAGCTCCGGCGAGGGTGAGGCGCAACAGCGTGCTGGCTTCGTTGGCGCAGATGTTGCCCTGTACAGGCACTGACACCGGTTCCCCGTCCTGCTCGAAATGCCAGAGGCTTTTGCCGAAGTAGGAGTGCGTCAGGCAGTTGTGCTGACTCAAGTCCTCGACCCGTTGCGGCGTCGGGTGTTGGCCGAGGTAAGCGGGGGAGGCGCAGATCACCGAGCGGCAGACCGTCAACCGCCGGGCGATCAGGTTCGGGTCCAGGTCGTTGCTGGTGCGGATGGCCAGGTCGATGCGCTCATCCACCAGGTTCACGGTACGGTCGAGCATCTGCAGGTCGATGCTGACGCCGGGGTAGCGTTGGACATACGCCGCTATTGCATCCGCCAGTTGTGCCTGGCCGAACGAGGTGCTGACGCTGATCCGCAACAGGCCGCGTGGCGCTTCATCCGGCTCGCTGATGGCGGCTTGCATGTCGGTGGACAGGTCGAGCATCTGCCGGCAGCGCGGCAGGATTTCGCTGCCGGCAGCGGTCAGGCTCAATTTGCGCGTGGTGCGGTGCATCAAGCGTGCGCCGACCCAATCTTCCAATTCCGCCAGATAACGCGACACGACCGGCCGTGACAGGTCCAGATGATCGGCGGCAGCCGATTGGCTGCCCAGGTCAACCACCGTGACGAACACGCGCATTGCTTGAAGACGATCCATGATTTGCCCGATTTTAGAAACAAACTATGTTCAAGCATCGCATTTTTTGTACTGAGTGACGCAACTAAGCTCTGTCCCATCGCCAAACACGGCATTCGGATCACGGAGCAACAGATGATCGGCTTTACCTCTCTCAAGCGTATTTTGCTGGCCACCGCCACCCTGGGTTTCGCGGCCCACGCCGCCGCGGCGTCGACCCTGACCCTGGACGTCTACAACCCGGGTGAGAAAGCGATCTTCCCAGTGACCTCGGTGCTGGTCAGCGGCGAGAAAGAAGCCATTTTGGTGGACGCGCAGTTCGGCAAGTCTCAGGCCGAACAGGTGGTGGAAAAAATCCGCGCCAGCGGCAAACAGCTGACCACCATCTACATCAGCCACGGTGACCCGGATTACTACTTCGGCCTCGACACCCTGACCGCCGCCTTCCCGAACGCCAAAGTGCTGGCTTCGCAGCCAACCGTGGATCACATCAAGAAAACCGTCGACGGCAAGCTGGCGTTCTGGGGCCCGAAAATGGGCGCCGACGTGCCTGCCAAGACCCTCGTGCCGGGCGTGCTCAAGGGCGACAGCCTGATGCTCGAAGGGCAGAAGTTGCAGTTGGTGGGCCTGGACGGCAAGCAGCCGGATCGCACTTTCGTCTGGATCCCGTCGATCAAGGCTGTGGTCGGTGGCGTGGTCGTCGCCGAAAACATTCATGTGTGGATGGCAGACACCCAGACCGCGCAGTCCCACGCCGATTGGTTGACTACGCTGAAGGCCATCGAAACCCTCAAGCCGAACACCATCGTGCCGGGTCACTACCTCGGTGAGAGCAAGCGCTCGCTGGCGGCCGTGAAGTTCACCGCCGATTACATCAAGGCCTTCGACGAAGAAACCGCCAAGGCCAAGGACTCCGCTGCATTGATCAGCGCGATGAAAAAACGCTTCCCGACACTGGGTGAAGAAAGCTCGCTGGAGCTGAGCGCCAAAGTCGCCAAGGGCGAGATGAAGTGGGGTGAATGAGTGATCGTTCCCACGCTCTGCGTGGGAATGCAGCCCGTGACGCTCCGCGTCACTGGACGCGGAGCGTCCCTTGAGGCATTCCCACGCAGAGCGTGGGAACGATCTATCGGGTACAACCAAGCCAACTGGAGAACGTCATGAGCAAGATTGCAATCATTGGTGCCACCGGTCGCGCCGGTAGCCAACTGCTGGAAGAAGCCCTGCGTCGCGGTCACAGCGTCACCGCCATTGCCCGCGACACCTCGAAAATCACCCCGCGTGCCGGGGTGGTCGCCAGGAATGTCGATGCGCTTGATGCCCAAGCCTTGCAAGCGGCCATCGCCGGCCATGACGTGGTGATCAGTGCCGCGCACTTTGCGACCCTGCCTGCCAGCGCCGTTGTCGGGCCGGTGAAAAAAGCCGGGGTGAAACGTCTGCTGGTGGTGGGCGGCGCGGGTTCGTTGTTGTTGCCAGACGGCACTCGCGTCATCGACAGCAAGGGCTTCCCGCCGGAGTACAAGGCTGAGGCCAGTGCCGGTGCGCAATTCCTGCAAAACCTGCGTGAAGAAAAAGACCTGGACTGGACGTTCCTGTCGCCGTCGGCGGAGTTTGTCGAAGGTGAGCGCACAGGGGCGTTTCGAATCGGCCAGGATGATTTGCTGGTGAGCAGTGCAGGGCGCAGCTGGATCACGTTTGCCGATTATGCAATTGCGATGCTTGATGAAGTGGAAACACCGAAGCATTCACGTCAGCGGTTCACTGTCGGATATTGAACTCATGATCGTTCCCACGCTCTGCGTGGGAATGCCTCAGGGGACGCTCCGCGTCCAGTGACGCGGAGCGTCACGGGCTGCATTCCCACGCAGAGCGTGGGAACGATCATCAGCGAGGGAACGATCAGTACCGCGCCTGAGCCTGCTCCACCAACCACCCCATTAATTCGCGCAATTTCGGCGAAGGTCCAGGTTTGTCGGGGAATACCAGGTAATACGCCAGCCCGGTTTTCACTTTCAATTCAAACGGCATGACCAGCCGCCCGGCACTCAGGTCATCGCCAATCAACGACCAATCCCCAATCGCCACGCCCGTCCCCTGGGACGCCATCGACATTGCCAGGTCCAGCGTTTCGAAATGCTGACCCTTGCCGACATTGCTCAAGCGAACATTTGCGCTGGTCAGCCAGGCCTTCCAGTCCCGTTCATCACGAGTCGGGTGCAGCAGCATGTGCTGTTCCAGATCCTCGGGCTTTTGCAGGGGCACCGGACCTTCGAGCAGCGGTTTGGAACAGACCGGTGTCAGTTGTTCATCAAACAGTCGATGGGAGTCCAGTGAAGTGTCCGGCGGCACGCCATACACCACCGCCGCATCGAACTGCTCGCGATGAAAGTCCACGCCGTGCTTGACCGTGGTGGTCAATTCCACCGGCACGTCCGGACGCTCTCGCTGCCACTGCAACAGACGCGGCAGCAGCCAGCGCATCACGCACGTCGGGGCCTTGAGTTGCAGGGTTTCGCGCTTCTCGCCGATCTGCTCCACCGCCTCGTCGATCAGCCCGAAAATCTGCTGCACCCGTGGCAGCCATTCGCGTCCTTCGGCGGTCAGGGTCAGGCCCCGGGCCTGGCGAATGAACAGCTCATAACCCAGGTTTTCTTCCAGCCCGGCGATCTGCCGACTCACTGCGCCTTGGGTGATGTACAGCTGTTCGGCGGCGCGGGTGAAGTTGCAGCACTGCGCCGTGATCAGAAAAGTGTGCAGCGCCGGCAAGGGGGGCAATCGTTTCATTTGGATCCAAGGTATGACGTAAGGACATGGCTAGTATGACTTTTTATCCATTGTTGCGGCTATGTGTCGCCCGTTCCAATGAGGCCATCCCTGGACCTGCCAACTCATCATAAACACTGCGCAGGCCCGGCGTCTCAAACGAACAAAAAGGGCAATGACATGGCGACGTGCGGCGAAGTATTGGTCAAGTTACTCGAAGATTACGGGGTCGAGCAGGTGTTCGGCATTCCCGGGGTTCATACCGTGGAGCTGTACCGCGGCCTGGCCCGTTCGAGCATCAACCACGTCACTCCGCGTCACGAACAGGGCGCTGGTTTCATGGCCGACGGTTATGCACGCACCAGCGGCAAACCGGGCGTGTGCTTCATCATCACCGGCCCTGGCATGACCAACATCACCACCGCGATGGGCCAGGCTTACGCCGACTCGATCCCGATGCTGGTGATCTCCAGCGTGCAATCGCGCAGCCAGTTGGGTGGCGGTCGCGGCAAGCTGCACGAGCTGCCGAACCAGAGCGCCCTGGTGGGCGGCGTGGCGGCGTTCTCCCACACCCTGATGTCGGCCGCTGAATTGCCAGGCGTGCTGGCCCGCGCGTTTGCGCTGTTCCAGGCCGGTCGTCCGCGTCCAGTGCACATCGAAATTCCGTTGGACGTGCTGGTTGAAGAAGCCGATGACTTGCTCGCCAGTCTCCCGGTGAACATCGACCGTGCGGGCGCCGCGCCGAGCGCCGTTGCTCGCATGACCGCGCTGCTGGCCGGCGCCAAGCGTCCATTGATTCTGGCCGGTGGTGGCGCCATTGACGCCGCCGCTGAGCTGACTGAACTGGCTGAGCTGCTGGATGCGCCAGTGGCCCTGACCATCAATGCCAAAGGCATGCTCGAATCCGGCCACCCGTTGCTGATCGGCTCGACCCAAAGCCTGGTCGCAACCCGTGCCTTGGTAGCCGAGGCCGACGTGGTGCTGGCCATCGGCACTGAGCTTGCCGAGACCGATTACGACGTGACCTTCGCCGGCGGCTTCGAGATTCCTGGCGTGCTGCTGCGAGTGGACATCGACCCGGACCAGACCGTGCGCAACTACCCGCCGAAAGTCGCCCTGGTGGCGGACTCGCGCAACGCCGCCCAGGCCTTGCTGAACGAGCTGTCCCATCACTCGCTGGCCGAGCGCCGCAACGATTGGGGTCAGGTCCGTGCTGCACGTCTGCGCGAAGACCTCGCCGCCACGTGGGATGCGCCGACCCTGGCCCAGACCCGTTTCCTGGAAACCGTGTTGCACGAACTGCCAGACGCAGTCTTCGTCGGTGACTCGACCCAACCGGTCTACACCGGCAACCTGACCTTCAACCCGGAACGCCCGCGTCGCTGGTTCAACTCGTCCACCGGTTACGGCACCCTCGGTTACGCCTTGCCTGCGGCCATTGGCGCCTGGCTCGGTGGCAGCGTCGAGGGCGGTTCGCGTCCTCCAGTGGTGTGCCTGATCGGCGACGGCGGTCTGCAATTCACCTTGCCGGAACTGGCCAGCGCCGTTGAAGCGCGTACCCCGGTGATCGTCCTGCTGTGGAATAACCAGGGCTACGAAGAGATCAAGAAATACATGGTCAACCGCGCCATCGAGCCGGTGGGCGTGGACATCTATACCCCGGACTTCATCGGTGTCGCCAAGGCGCTGGGCTGTGCAGCCGAAGCGGTCAACAGTGTCGAGAAACTGCGCAGCGCATTGCGCCACGCCGCTGATCGTCAGGGCCCGACCCTGATTGAAATCGATCAGACCCAGTGGATGAAGGCGGTGTCGAAATGACTTTGCGCATGATGTTCCCAACGGCCCTCGACGGCCTGTACATCAACGGCCAATGGTCGGCGGGCAGCGAACACCTGCGCGTGATCAACCCGGCGACCGAAGCCCTGTTGACCACCGTCAATGGCGGCGATGAGCGCTCTGTCGAACTCGCCGTCACGGCCGCGACCGACGCCTTCGCCGATTGGTCGAAAACCACCGGCGCCGAGCGCGGCGCGATCCTGCGCAAGATTGCCGCTGGCGTTCAGGCCGGTCGTGAAAAACTGATGCAGTTGCAGTCGAGCAACAACGGCAAGCCGCTGTTCGAAGCTGCCATCGACGTCGATGACGTGATCGCAACCTTCGAGTATTACGCCGGTCTGGCCGAAGGCCTCGATGCCAAGCAAGACAGCAACGTCGAGTTGCCCACCGACGATTTCAGCGCTCGCGTGCGTCGTGAGCCGTGCGGCGTGGTCGGCTTGATCGTGCCGTGGAATTTCCCGATGGTCACCACGGCGTGGAAACTCGCCCCGGCCCTGGCCGCCGGTTGCTGCGTGGTGCTCAAGCCGTCAGAAGTGACGCCGTTACCCGAGCTGCAACTGGCGACCATCATCGCCGAGGCCGGTCTGCCCAAGGGCGTGTTCAACCTGGTCTGCGGCACGGGTCTGGCGGTCGGTGCGCCGATGTCGGCGGACCCGCGCATCGCCAAGATTTCCTTCACCGGCAGCAATGCCGTTGGCGTACAGGTCATGCAGCGCGCGGCTGAAACCGTCAAAGGCGTGAGCCTGGAACTGGGCGGTAAATCCTCGCTGCTGGTGCTCAAGGATGCCGACCTCGATCTGGCCGTGGACGTTGCCTGCGGTGGCGGTTTCTTCAACGCCGGGCAAATGTGCTCCGCCACCAGCCGCGTGCTGGTCGCCGATGAACTGGCGGAAGAATTTTTATCGAAGCTGAAAACCCGCGCTGAAGCCATTCGCGTCGCCGACCCGTTCGACCCGGACGTGGAAATGGGCGCGTTGGTCAATCAGGCCCAATACCAGCGTGTACTCGGTCACATCGATCGTGGTTTGAGCGCCGGCGCCACGTTGGTGTGCGGCGGCAATCGCCCCGCAGACCTGTCGCGCGGATATTTTTTGCGGCCGACCATTTTCACCGACGTGCCCCAGGGCAGTGCGTTGTGGTGTGAAGAAATTTTCGGCCCGGTGATCTGCGTGCGCAGTTTTGCCAGCGAAGCCGAAGCAATTGCCCTGGCCAACGACAGTCAGTTCGGTCTGGTCGCCAGCGTGGTTACCCGTGACGCCGAAGCGGCGGATCGGGTCGCCAATGCCTTGCAGGCGGGGCTGGTGTGGATCAACGCACCGCAAGTGATCTTCCCGCAGACCGCCTGGGGTGGCTACAAGCAGAGCAGCATCGGCCGCGAATTGGGGCCGTGGGGCTTGCAGGCTTTCCAGGAAATCAAACACGTGATTCGCGCCGTCTGAAGGCACGAAAAAGGTGAGCGCATGCCTCCATACGAGGCATGCGCTGGCGTCATGGCTTCAATGAATTTTTATCGATAGTCAGGTGTTTTGCACGACCTCAGGATG
The DNA here is from genome assembly GCF_030209165.1 of Pseudomonas sp. fls2-241-R2A-110. Lineage (NCBI taxonomy): Bacteria > Pseudomonadati > Pseudomonadota > Gammaproteobacteria > Pseudomonadales > Pseudomonadaceae > Pseudomonas > Pseudomonas sp. fls2-241-R2A-110. Next base: position 118,444 of record NZ_JARVSN010000002.1, read on the forward strand.
AAGCGGTCGGCTCAGCTCAAGCCCTTTGAAACCGGGGGTTTAAGCGGATCCGATCGCGCGGATGCAACGGTTGCGACCAACCTCATACTTAAAAAAACAAAGGGAGTCCTTCATGGGCGAGCATGATCTAAACAGACGTCAATTCATCAAGACCGTAGGCGTAGCCTCGGTCGCAGCGGCGGCCATGAGCATGCCGTTCATCAAGGCCAATGCCAGCGACACGCGCTTTCAGGGCAAAACCCTGCGGTTGCTGACCTGGTCCGATGACACCGGCCTCGCAGCACTGCGCAACATTGCCGCGACCTTCGAAGACAAATACGGCTGCAAGGTCATCGCTGACCGCACCGGCAGCACCTCGGAAATGGTCGCCAAGCTCAAGGCTGGCGGTGATCGTCCGCAGTACGACGTCATCACCCTGGCGGGCGTCGGCGCAGAAGGCCTGGCCGCGGCCAACCTGCTGGAAAAACCCGACCTCAACCGTATTCCCAACCTGGTCGACGTGCCGGAGAAATACCGCACCGGCGCCAATGGCCACGGTATCGGTTACCTGCTCTGGTGCAACAGCCTGGTCTACAGCACCCGTACCCTCAAGGAAGCGCCGGACAGCTACGCGTCGCTGTGGGATCCGGAGTTGGCGCCGAACATCTTCCTGCCGCCGCCTAACTGGACCGAAGCGATGGACCTGATCATCATCGCCGCCAAACTGGCCGGTGGTGACGAGCACAACATCGAGCCTGGCTTCAAGAAACTCGCCGAGCTCAAAAGTCGTGTGGTCACCCTGGGTGAAAACCCGAACCAGATTGCCGAACTGTTCCGCACCGGCTCCCTGGACCTGGGTGGCTTGTACGCACCGGCGTTCTTCCCGAAACAGATTCGCGACCCGGCCTACGGCCTGAGTGCAACCTTTGGCATGAAGGAAGGTTTCTACACCGACTTGATGCAATCGGTGATGCCGAAGAACCGTCCGGGCGACACCGACATGGCGTACGCCTTCATCAACCACTCTCTGGACCCGCTGGTGCAGGGCAAGATGGCTGAAGACATCTACAACGGCCCGGTCAACGCCAAGGCGATCATCTCCGCCGAAGCGCGCAAGAGCCCGTTCATCCTCACGCCAGAGCAGATTGCCGAGAAGGCGATCATGCACGACAACGCCTTCCTGGCCACCGTGCATGACCAATGGATTCGTCGTTACACGGAAATCTTTTCTTCCTGATCGAGTGACGAACACAAGCCCTAAAAGCACCACAAATCAAAATGTGGGAGCGGGCTTGCTCGCGAATGCGGTGTGACATTCAACATTGATGTCGGCTGACACGGCCTCTTCGCGAGCAAGCCCGCTCCCACACTAGAACGTCGTCGCTTCAAGTCTTGTGTTTGTCAGCTGCTTTCCATTGACGAGACCCTTGCTATGGAACACCAACCTCTGACTCATCCGGTCGCCGCCGCTGCATCGCGCGCTCCCCGGGGTGTTTCGCCGACGACGCGTGCCTGGTTTTTCCTCTCGCCGTCGATGCTGTTTCTGGGCGTGCTGATCGCCGCCAGCCTGCTGGTCTTGCGCATGAGCGTGGGCACCAAAGGCGCGGAATGGACCGGGTTCAGCCTGGCCAGTTATGCCCAGTTGCTGGAACCGTATTACCTCAAATCCTTGCTGCTGACCCTGCGCCTGGCGCTGATCAGCGCAGTGATCGCGGTCATCCTGGCGATCCCGGTGGCCTACACCATGTCGCGCCTGACCTCACCGTTTGTGCGACGGATTTTCCTTGCCGCCGTGTTGCTGCCCCTGCTGGTCAACCTGTTGCTGCAAAGCTACGGCTGGCTGGTGATTCTCGGTCCTGGCGGCATGCTCAATCAGGCGCTGATGGGCCTGGGCCTGATCAAGCGGCCGATCATGCTGCTCTACAACCAGAACGGCGTCTTGATGGGCCTGGTGCAAACCGCGTTCCCGTTGGCCGTGCTGCCGATTGCCAGCGCCATGCGCGGCGTCGCCCGTACGTATGAAGAAGCCGCTGCAACCTTGGGCGCGAGCCGCTTCCAGGTGTTTCGCCAAGTGGTGCTGCCGATGAGCATGCCGGGGATCATCACCGGTGCGACGTTGGTGTTTGCCTACAACGCCAGCAGCTTCGTGGTGCCTTTGCTGCTCGGTGGCCGTCGCGTGCCGATGCTGGCGGTGATGGTGCACGACCAGATCGCCCCGCTGATGAACTGGCCCGCCGCGTCCGCTGCCGGTGTGGTGTTGATTGTCACCACGCTCGCGATCATGACCTTGTCCGAATTCATCACTGGCCGTCGTCGGCGCATGCTGGAGGCTTCCCAATGAGCACCCTGACCAAGAAACGTTATGGGCTGCTGCCCGGCGAGACCGGCAAGTTTGCCGGCATCCTCTCGGGCTTCATCCTGCTGCTGGCCGTGTTGCCGATCCTGACCATGATCGTGATGTCGTTCAGCGGTGCGTCGAACCTCGACTTCCCGCCGAGCAGCTACAGCCTGCAATGGTACAAAGCCGCCTGGCACACGTTCGTCTCGCCCGATTCCAGCGATGTGCTGAGCCTGGGCAAGGCCATGACCACCAGCTTGATGGTGGCGTGCCTGACCATGGTCTTCGCGACGATTGTGGCGGTGCCGGCGGCGTACGCGCTGACCCGTTGCGAGTTCCGCGGCAAAGCCGTGGCGCTGCAATTGATGTCGCTGCCACTGGTGTTCCCGATGGTGGTGTTGGGGCTGGCGCTGCTGTTGGTGTTCGACAGCCTGCCGTTCCAGATCACCACCTCACGGCTGGTGATCGCCCATGTGATTCTGGCCCTGCCGTTCGTGGTGAAGAACTGCACCGCCGCCATGCTTTCCATCGGCAGCGAAGTCGAGGAGGCCGCGCAAATGCTCGGCGCTTCACCGCTGCGCGCGATTGTCGATGTGGTGGTGCCGTTGATGAAGTCGGGGATCCTGGCGGGCATGTTGCTGGCGTTCATCGTCTCGTTCAACGAATTCACCGTGACCTATTTCCTCTACACCATCGACGTCATGACCGTGCCGATCTGGATGTACAGCCGCACCGTGTCTTCGCTCGACCCAACCGTATTTTCGTTTGCCGTGCTGATCGTGCTGATCGACTTCGTCCTGATCTGGGCGTTGGAGAAGCTGGTCGGTGAAGGTGGCGTTTCGTTCTGATTTCTTGAGGTGCTTCATATGACTGGTCTGATTCTGGAAAACGTCGAGAAACATTACGGCTCGGCCTGCGCGGTAAAGGATGTGAACCTGCATTTGCCGGAAGGCAAACTGGTGTGTTTCCTCGGCCCGTCGGGCTGCGGCAAAACCACTTTGCTGCGCATGATCGCCGGGCTTGAAACCCTGAGCGGCGGCGAGATTCGCCTGGACGGTGAAGACATCGGCCACACGCCGGCGCACCAGCGCAATTTCGGCATGGTTTTTCAATCCCTGGCGCTGTTTCCACACATGACGGTGGGCGAGAACATCGCCTATCCGTTGAAACTGCGTGGCGTCAGCAAGGCTGATCAGCAGGCGCGAGTGGTGGAGTTGCTGGAGCTGATTCAACTGAGCGAGATGATTGATCGCCCGGTGGCGAAGCTGTCTGGCGGTCAACGCCAGCGCGTGGCGATTGCCCGGGCGATTGCCAACCACCCGAAAATCCTTCTGCTCGACGAACCGCTGTCGGCGCTGGACGCCAAGCTGCGCGAGTCGATGCAGGTGGAAATCCGTCAACTGCAACAGCGCCTGAACATCACCACGATCATGGTGACCCACGATCAACGTGAAGCCATGACCATGGCCGATATCGTCGTTGTACTGGGTGAGCATCGGGTGCAGCAAGTCGGTTCGCCGATTGAAATCTACCGGCACCCGGCCAACGAATTTGTCGCGGACTTTATTGGCTCCGGCAACATCTTCCCGGCCACCGCACTGGGCAACGGCAAAGTCGGCTTGCCCGGTGGCGATGCGCTGGAAGTGCCGATCTGCAGCAGCATTGTGGTCGGTGAGAAAGTGAAGATGCTGATCCGTCCTGAAGACCTGCAACTGTCGCACCCACAAGCGACGGCGGGTAACCGGTTGCTGGGCAAGGTGACGTTCGTGCGCGACATTGGCGCGACGATTGAAACGACCGTGGAGTGTTCCGGGGTGTCGTTTACGGCGTTGAGCACGCCGTGCCAGGGGTTCGGGTTGAGCATTGGCAATCCGGTGTCGGTGACGTTGCCGGCTGAGGCTTGCCGCGTGTTGAGCGCCTGATCCGGATTTGAAGTCGGCCTTGCTGGCCTCATCGCTGGCAGGCCAGCTCCCACAGGTTACATCGGTGTTCACTTGATTGTGTGAGCACTCACAATCCCTGTGGGAGCTGGCCTGCCAGCGATGAGGCCATCAGTTACACCCTCAAGGCTGAATCAGACACTCAACCGCAACCGCGCCAAATCCCGCAACGGCGGCGCGCCGAACAACCGGCTGTACTCGCGACTGAATTGCGAAGGGCTTTCATAGCCCACCCGATACCCCGCCGCCGATGCCTCCAACCCCTCCGCCAGCATCAACCGCCGCGCTTCCTGCAACCGCAGCTGCTTCTGATATTGCAGCGGACTCATCGCCGTCATCGCCTTGAACCGGTGATGCAACGTCGACACGCTCAGGTTCACTTCCTTGGCCAAATCATCAATGCGCAAGGGTTGCTCATAGTTGCCATTGAGCCACTTGATCGCCTGGCTGATGCGATGGCTCTGGCTATTGGCAATGGCAATCTCATAGAGCCGGTGGCCCTGCTGACTGCGCAACAGCCGATACAGAATCTCCCTTCGAATCAGTGGCGCGAGCATGGCGATGTCTTTCGGGCTATCGAGCAAACGCGCCAGGCGCAGCACGGCGTCGAGCATCGCGGAGTCGATCCGTTCGACATACAAGCCGCGCCCCGTGGGACGTGTGGGGACGCCGAGAGGGCCGGCGTCGGCAATCAGCGCGGTAATCTCTGCCGGGTCGATGTCCAGCCGCACGGCGAGGATCGGCTCTTCAGAGGTGACATTCACCACTCGTCCGCTCAAGGGCATCGAGACGGACACCACCAGGTAATTCAGCGGATCGTAATTGAAGTATTCGTCAGCCAGCCGGACCTCTTTGCGGCCCTGCGCCATGATGCACAACGCCGGTTGTGCCAGCACCGGGGCAAAGTCATGGGACTTGCTGTGTTTGGACATGAACAGTGAGCCGATGGCAGTCGCATAATTGCCATCCTCCATCGTGTTGCGACGGATGATCGCGGCCAGTTCTGCGCGCTGTTTCTCCATGTCGGCATCCAGCGGGGCTTGAAAGTGATCGAGCGACGACATGCAAGGCATCCTCGGCTGAGCATTGGTAATGGGCTGAGCTTATGTTTGTGCAAGGACCGGCGGTAGACACATCCTGCCTCAAGCTTGCCTGATTCTGCACGCAGTGAATAAACGGTGCCTTTATGGCTGCGTAATGTCGGGGAAACTTGCTTGAATGCCGTATTCCATCGATGTGAACGTGGTTACAAGTTTTTACAGGTTATCTGAGACACCGCGCAGGATTGTGCAATACGGCGGCAGGAATCGACTAACCGCGCTTTAACCGGCGCGTTTAACCTTGGATCCTGTCGCAGCCCGTCCCACGGCTGCAACCGGACTACCTGGGAGGGTTGAACATGTCTACGCAGATCCCCGTCAGTCATATGGCTTTTGTCCGCGCCCGCGCCGGGCGTTCGGCGGAACTCGGTGCGCGCCTGAGTGCCTTGATCGAGCCGTCCCGCAGCGCACCGGGTTGCCTGAGCTTTGCCCTGCAGCATTCGCAATGCGATCCGGAGTTGTGGCTGGTGTCCGGTTTCTGGACGAACCAGCAGGCCATGACCGCGTACTTCGGCACCCCGGCCATGGAGGTTTTTGCCCGGTTGGTGCAGGACCTGGTCGTCAACAGCCTGGATTTTCATACCTTCAAGGATGTGTCGGCCGCCCAGGCGCTGGGCCAGACCGAGTCATGGGTACACAAAATGGCGGGTTGAGGGTTTAATGGTGCAACTCTCAATTAACCAGGATTCGCGACATGGCACGCAAAGCCTTTGATCATTTCGAAGCTGTTTCCGCTGTAGTACCGGGTGAGGGTGGTTATCACGCCGCGATTGCCGTCAAGGCCTTGGATGGTTCGGGTGCGCCACGCTTTCACAAAGTGCTTGAGGGGCAAATCTTCAAAACGGCAAACGAGGCCGACCTGGCCGCCGCCAAAGAGCTGACCCACCTCAAGGACGTCAAAGAAGACACCGATTTGCTCTGGTAGGTTATTTCTTCGCACCCGGGCGATACATCTTGAACAGCGCTTCTGGCCCCAGCTGGAAATAATCCGCTGGCCCGCCGCCGCGCAGAATCGGTTCTGCCGCGGCGGTGTCGTACACCCCATCCTTCAACAGCCATTTGGCGATATGCACGGCGACCACTTCGCCGAGAATCAGCCAGCTTGGCACCACGTTTCCGTCCGCCCGCTGCAACTGAATGATCTGCGTGACCTTGCACTCGAAGGACACCGGGCTTTCGGCGACGCGCGGCACCTGAATGATTTTCGAAGCAACAGGCGTCAGCCCTGACAGCTCGAACTCGTTGACCTCGGGCGGGACCATGGCGCAACTCTGGTTCATCTGCTCGGCCAGTGGCCGGGTCGCCAGGTTCCAGGCGAATTCGCCAGTCTGTTCGATGTTGTTCAGGCTGTCTTTACGGCCGATGCTGGAAAACCCGATGATCGGCGGAATGTAGTTGAAGGCGTTGAAGAAGCTGTAAGGCGCCAGGTTCAGGTGGCCGTTGGCGTCCTGGGAGGAAATCCAGCCGATGGGCCGTGGGCCGACGATGGCGTTGAACGGATCGTGCGGCAGACCGTGGCCGTTGGCGGGTTCGTAGAAGTGGATGTCGTCAGCCATGGCACAAATTCCTGGGTTCTCGATAGGCGGTCATGGTGCAAGGGCCTGCGGGATAATTCCAGTCGATCTTCGATCAAGGAGGAGCGAGCTTGCTCGTGAAACTCACTCATTGGCGTACGTGACAGATTTTTCATAAAGCACTTACCTATTTTTCACCGGTCCGCCGTCAGTCTGCGCCACGACTATTACCTGTGAAAAACGGTCGATATGACCGATGGAGTTCTACCCGCAATGAATAAGCTTCCACAAATCACCCTGGCGTTCTGGGTGATGAAAATCTGCGCGACGACCCTGGGGGAAACCGCCGGAGATTTGCTGTCGATGACCCTCAACGTCGGTTACGCCATCAGCTCGCTGATTTTGATCAGCGTGTTCGTCCTGACCCTGGTTGCACAGCTGCTGTCGAAAACCTACAAGCCGATGCTGTACTGGATCGTGATCCTGTCGACCAGCACGGCGGGCACCACCATGTCGGATTTCATGGACCGCACGCTTGAACTCGGCTACGCCACGGGCTCGATGATCCTGATCGCGATTCTGCTGGGGATATTTGCCGCCTGGCGCATGAGCGGTGATTCGCTGAACGTCACCAAGGTCCAGACCTTTCGCGGCGAGATGTTCTACTGGATGGCGATTCTGTTTTCCAACACCTTGGGCACGGCGCTGGGCGATTACCTGGCGGACGACTCTGGCTTGGGCTTTGCCGGTGGCGCGCTGTTTATTGGCTCGACCATTGCGGTGGTGGTGCTGCTCAAATACTTCACGAAGATTTCGTCGGTCGTGTTGTTCTGGGTAGCGTTCGTACTGACGCGGCCGTTCGGCGCAACGCTGGGTGATTTCCTGACCAAGCCTCATGCAAAGGGTGGTCTGGATTTCGGCACCGTCGGGTCGTCGCTGGTGTTGGCGGGGATTCTGGTGGTGATGATTGCCGGGGCTTCTTACGCGCAGAACAAGTACGCGAAGCCTGCGGTTGCCGAGTTGACCTGATACCGAGGTAAGGCCATCGCGGGCAAGCCCGCTCCCACAGAGAATGCATTCCACCTGTGGGAGCAGGCTCACTCCCACATTTGACCGCATTCTCATGAAAGAACCCGGTCAGTGTGGGAGCGGGCTTGCCCGCGATGAGGCCAGTCCAGCCACCGCTGACTCTGTTGTCAGTCCGTCTCGATCCGCGAATGCTTGCGGGTGTCTTTCATGGTCACGTACACCAGCAACGACACCGCGATGCACGCCGTGACATACCAGTAGTAACCGGTTTCCATGCCGATGCTCTTGAACCACAGCGCGATGTATTCAGCGGTACCGCCGAAGATCGAAACCGTCAGCGCATACGGCAAACCAACGCCCAGTGCACGGATCTCGGTCGGGAACAGTTCAGCTTTGACCACGGCGTTGATCGAGGTGTAACCGCTGACAATGATCAGCGCCGCCATGATCAGGAAGAACGCGCCCCACCAGGATTGAACGGTGTGCAGGGTGGTCAGAATCGGTACGGTGAACAGTGTCCCCAGAATGCCGAAGGCAATCAGGATCGGACGTCGACCGACTTTATCCGACAACGCGCCAACGATCGGTTGCAGGCACATGAACAGGAACAGCGTCGCCGCCGAAATGGTGGTGGAGTCGGAAATGCTCATGCCGACGGTGTTCACCAGGTATTTCTGCATGTAGGTGGTGTAGGTGTAGAACGCCAGGGTGCCGCCCATGGTCAGGCCGACCACGGTCATCAGTTCCTTGGGATGGCGCATCAAGGTGCGCATGGCGCTTTCCTTGGATTTTTCCTTCTTGGTGAACGACTCGGTTTCTTCCATGCCACGACGCAAATACAGCGCGACCACGGCACACAGCGCGCCGATGGCGAACGGGATGCGCCAGCCCCAGGCGTACAGCTCTTCAGTGGTCAGCACCTGTTGCAACACGATCAGCACCGCCAACGCGATGAGCTGGCCGGAGATCAGGGTCACGTACTGGAAGCTGGAGTAGAAACCGCGACGTTCCTTGGTCGCCATCTCACTGAGGTAAGTCGCCGAGGTGCCGTATTCGCCACCGACCGACAAACCTTGCAGCAGACGCGCGAACACCAGCAGGATCGGCGCGCCGATGCCGATGGTTTCATAGCCCGGGCTCAGGGCGATCAGCAACGAGCCGAAGCACATCAGGTAGACCGACGCCATGAGCGCGGCTTTACGACCCGCCTTGTCGGCGTAGAGGCCCATCAGCCAGCCGCCGATCGGGCGCATCAGGAAGCCCACGGCGAAGATCGCTGCGGTGTTCAACAGTTGCGCGGTGGTGTCGCCTTTGGGGAAAAAGGCCTTGGCGAAATAGAGGGAGAAGGCGGCGTAGACATACCAGTCGTACCACTCGACCATGTTGCCGACAGAGCCGCTGAAGATCGACTTGATGCGGCTGGCAGTGGTTCTTGATTTGGCGGGCGCGGCAGCCGACCCAAGGGGCAGGGCGTTGGAGTTATCCATTGAAGGATCCTTCGTTTAATTGTTTTTGTGGAGCGCGTTGAAACGCAGCCTGTAGGGGCTATAGCAGAAGGTGTGCCAGATCGGGGAGGGCCGGTTTAGAGGGGTTTTGAAGTTTGAGTGAGCGGAAATCCGCTTATTGGTGAGGGCGCGTGAGCGGAAAATCGCTTACTTGACGGGAGGATTGCTTTGTCTGGCCTGGCCTCATCGCGAGCAGGCTCACTCCCACAGTAGATCGGTGTACGCCGGACCATTGTGGGAGCGGGCTTGCCCGCGATGAGGCCGGAAGAAGCACTGCAAAACTCAGCTGTCTTGCAGGAACATCTCGCGGGTCAGCCCATGCCGCTGCATCTTTTCATTGAAGGTTCGGCGCGGCAGTTGCAGTTCTTCAAGCACGGCTTTCACATCGCCCTTGTGCCGGGTCAACGCCGCGCGCAGGCAGTGCGCTTCGAACGCTTCCGCCTGCGCCGCGAGTGACTGCCCGGGATCGATTCCCATCGGTTCCGGCTCATCCAGCCCCAGCACCTGCCGCTCGGCAACGTTCGCCAGTTCGCGCACATTGCCCGGCCAGTCATGACTCAACAGATGGCTCAGCTGCGGCCCGCTCAACGGTGGAAAAGTCCGTCCCAGACGCTCGGCGGCATTCTGCGCAAACGTTTCGAAGAGCAACGGAATATCTTCGCGCCGCTCGCGCAATGGCGGCAGCCGTAATTCGGCGACATTCAGTCGATAGGCCAGATCCTCACGAAAACGCCCGGCCCGCGCTTCATCCAGCAGATCAGGTTTGGTGGCCGCGATGATCCGCAAATCCACGCGAATACTCTGATTTGAGCCCAGTCGCTCAAGCTTCTGCTCTTGCAACACCCGCAGCAGTTTCACCTGTTGGGCCAGCGGCATGCTTTCGATTTCATCGAGAAACAGCGTGCCGCCATCGGCGTATTCAAGCTTGCCGATGCGTTTGCCCGAAGCGCCGGTGAACGCGCCGCTTTCATGGCCAAACAATTCAGCCTCGAACAACTGCTCGGGAATCGCCGCGCAATTGAGCGCCACAAACGGCTTGTCCGCCCGTGGCCCGAAGTCGTGCAGGCAGCGGGCGACCAGCTCTTTGCCGCTGCCGGTTTCACCACGGATCACCACATTGACCGGCAGCGCCGCCAGATCCAGCACCTGCCGACGCAATGTCTGCAAACCACGGGACACGCCCAGCAGCGTCGCGTCGAGCTTGGCGCGGTTGTCCGCCAGCTCATGCAAGGCGCGGTTTTCCAGCACCAGCCGGCGCTTATCCAGCGCCCTGCGCAAACTGCTGAGCAAGGTTTCCGGGCTGAAGGGTTTTTCGAGGAAGTCATACGCGCCATCGCGCATCGCTTCGACCGCCATCGGCACGTCGCCGTGACCGGTCAGCAGAATCACCGGCAAGTCGGCATCGCGGCGCTGAACTTCGGCCAGCAACTCAAGGCCTGTCATGCCGGGCATGCGCACGTCGCTGAGGATCACGCCGGGGAAGTGACCGGGTAAATTCGCCAGGCACTCATCGGCGCGGCTGAACAACTGCACTTCGAAGCCCGACAGGCTCAGCCATTGTTCGACGGCGCTGCGAATACTGCTCTCGTCGTCGACCACCATCACTGAGTTCAGCATGGGCTGTGAACCTCCAGGTCGATGGGCAAGGTCAGGGTGAACATCGCGCCGTTTGCATGATTGTCGGCACTCAGGCGTCCGCCCGATTCGTGAACGATGGCAAACGATACCGCCAAGCCAAGGCCCAGGCCATCGCCCACCGGTTTGGTGGTGAAGAACGGATCGAACACATTCGCCAGGTGTTCTTCGGCGATACCGCCACCGTTGTCGCTGACACTCAGACGCCAGAGTTGTTCGTCGGCCTCGATGCGGATTTCCAGGCGCTTGCAGGGTTTGTCCCGCATGGCGTCCAGGGCATTGCGCAGCAGGTTGATCAGCACCTGCTCCAGCCGAATCGCATCACCGCGCACCCACGCCGGGCGTGTCAGGTGCAGCACGGTGCTGACCTGCTCGTCCCGCAGGCGCGCATCGAGCAATTGCAGCGATTGGTCCACCACCGCCGCCAAATCAAGTCGCTCGCGCAGGCCGCTGGGGCTTTTGCGGGCGAAGGTTTTCAGGTGGCCGGTGAGGGCGGCCATGCGCGTCAGCATGTCATCCACCGGTTTCAAGGCCTTGTAAGCATCGTCGACCCGACCGTGATCGAGCAGCAGGCGCAAGGTCGCCAACTGCATGCGCTGGGCGGTCAGCGGCTGATTGATTTCGTGGGCGAGGGCGGCTGACATCTGGCCGAGGGCCGCGAGTTTGGCCGATTGCACCAGACCGTCCTGAGCGGTGCGCAGGTCTCGGGTGCGTTCTTCGACCAAAAGTTCGAGTTCTTCGCGGCTACGCTGGCGCATTTTTGCCAGGCGCCAGCGCTGATTGAGGAACAGCAACAAAAACACCAGCGCCAGCCACAACCCGGCGGCGGCGAGCGCGGCGTTGCGGCTGTCTTCGAACGCGACTTGCGGGCGACGCAACAGGTGCAAGGTCCAGCCTTCAGTGGCCAGCGGCAGCGACTCCCAGAGGTAATCCGCCGTACCGTCAGGCCCGACAACGCGCATCAGATTGCTATTGTCGTCAAAGTGCTGCAGCGCTTGATGGTCCAGCGGTGTCAGCGGTTGTTTGTCGTATTGGCGGGTGACCTTCAGTTCAGCGTGATCGCTGTCGCTCAGCGGTTTCAGCAAGCGATAGCGCCAGCCCGGCTGATTGGCGATGAAAATGATGCCGCGTGCATCGCTGACCAGCAGCGTGTCGCTGCCCTGACGCCACTCGCGCTCCAGTTCCGGAAACTCGAGCTTCACCACCATCGCGCCGAGAAACTCGCCGTTATCGCCGGTCACCGCGCTGGACAGGAAATATCCTGGAATCCCACTGGTCACGCCTACCGCATAAAAACGCCCGGTGCCCTGGGTGCGGGTCTGGCTGAAATAAGGGCGAAAACCATAGTTGTGGCCGACGTAACTGCTGGGCAAACGCCAATTGCTGGCGGCCACGGCGAGACCATTACGGTCGAGCAGTTCCAGGGTCGAGGACTGCGCAGCGCCGTTGATTTTTTCCAGTTTGAGATTCAATGCGGCCTGTTGCTCAGCCGATACCGGGCCATTGAGGGCGCCGCGCAACTCTGGGTCCAGTGCCAGCACGGCGGGCAGGGCGCGGTAACGATCGATCAATGTGTGCAAGGAATTGGCGTACAACGCCAATTGCTGGTTGGCGCGGGCGGCGTCCTCGACTAGCGCCTGGCGTTCGGCATGACGCACGGCCAAGCCTGCCGCCAGCGTGGCACCGGCGATGATAAGCAAGGTATACAACGAAAAACGCAAGGTACGGGAAATCGGCAGCATGCTGGCGCAAACAGGTAGAAAGTCGGGCGGGCACCATAGCATGGTGTGCCCGCCGCAAGAGAAAAGGGAGCCAGAAGTTGTGGGTCCCGAATGCCCTATTTGTTAAACATAAACACTCCGCCTGGACGCTGTGCTGGAGCGCAACGGTATCCGATTCAGGGATGACCTGTTGCGCACGCTGCCGGAGCCTTGAGAGGCATCAGAGTTTCGACGCGAGGAGGCGCCGCTCACACTGTCGAGACCCGGCCTCAATCGAGTGATTTTCTCAAGCATCTCCATGGTATTCCACGTAATGCCAGTCAAGCTTTCGACCTCCAGTACCTGATCACGGAGCGCGGTCTGCGCTTTCACGGTGACCTCGTCCAGCAAACTTTGTTCGGCAATCAGTCTGTTGATGGTGGTGCTCATTTCACCGGCCTTGGCTTTTTTCTCAGCTTTTTCTTTGGTGCCTCTGAACTCGTCAACATAACCGCCGACTATCGGCCCCAGCGCAACACCAACCACTGCACCGGCCAGGGTCACGCCGGTGTTGATCATATTAAAGTGCCGGTTGACCTCTTGGGTCACGTCTTTTGGAGGCATCGAGCCATCTCCCTCTGGATCCCACGTGCCAGCAGGTGACCAACCGGGGTTAAACAGAGTTGCTTGTACGGTCAACTGTACGGCCGCCGTGAGAATGGTCGAAACGACTGCTGCGTTAGCAGGACTTGAAGTTCCGGTCGGAAGCAAGGCTAATCCGGCTCGCGAGTTAACCGTCCACAAAGTGGCTCGCTTCAACCATGAACCTTCAGGCTCAGGTTCAGGCGGTAGCGTGCCGGGAGGATTCTCCCGGGGATTGTCTACCAGCGCGGGGCTGTCAGAGAGGCTCATCGTACTGCCTGCGATTGAGCTGGTACTGGACAAAGACGAGGGGCCCATCGTAATGGTGGTTTGTTGAAGATTTTGCGAAGCCGGGCTCTTCATCCCCCCTTGGTCATCAACAAAGTTTATCGGGTTGTTTCCCACCATTTGATATGGATTCAAACCGTCCACGGTTCCCAACGGATCGGGATTGATCCACCGCCATAACCATGGCGCGTAATAGCGCAGCCCATAGTAATAAAGGCCACAGGCATCCATTTCCTTGCCGGAAAAACGGATGGTTTTGTAGGCGACCTCCAGCAAGGAAATCGCTATCAACCAAGCCGTGCCGCCAAACGGGTAATAGCCTTCGTGGCTGATCAGTCTTGCGTGTTGATCAAGTTCCATCAGGCTGGAACCCAAGTGGTCATGGAGGCTATATCGCAGCTGATCCTTATCGATCCCTTCAGGTTTTTTGTTGATCCAATGCAGGCAACGTACGTTGCCACGACCACCCGGCACGGTGATGACGTGCAGTTCCTCGCCGTTGTCACGGGTGCGGATTTCCAGTCCCCGCAGGTAGATCACCTGGTGAAAATGCGTGGTGGTCGCCGTATGGGTTTCATGTCGCTTGTAAACCCGAACGCCCTGGCTGTAGCGATAGCATTCTTCGTCGTTACGACCGTCGTCGCGTTCGACCAGCGTCACCGAGGCCAACTGATCGCGGGTGTTCCAGTGCAGCGGCCGCCCCAGGTGCAATTGCTGGAGATTGCCATGGCGGTCAAACAAGGTGTCGAAATCCGGTTCGGGATCACCCGCTTTCCAGCGCACACCACGGTTGCTGGTCGAGTCGATGCGCATATGGTGGGTGTAGCCGCCCACCGCGCGATCATGGTTCAACTTGATCAGGTGGCCGCCAAGGTCGTAGGTGTAAGTCTGCTTGTAATTGAGGTGGTTGTTGGGATCGCTCGGGGAAGGTCGGCCCGGCAGCTCGGCACTCGGGGCGGCGTCATGGCCGGTGGCGCTGGTCACTTGGTACAGCGAGTCGTAGGTGAATTCGCGGTGACCATCGATGAGTTGGTTGGCGAAGTGCACTGGTTTAAAGGTGAGGTCGTCGATGCGCAGAGGGTTACCGACCGGGTCGTAAAGGTATTGGAAGTGCTGCAGCAGTGCTTGCCCGGGAACACCGGCGCTCATGCTGTCCAGCTGACCATTGGCCTCGTCGTACCTCCAGGTGCTGACCACGTGGTTTCCGGCAATTTGCTCAACGATCTGGCCGGCGGCATTGTACCGGGCGTTTTCAAGCACGGTTTGCCAGGGGCCCGTGGGATCAAGCCGCAGATGAACCTGATGTAATTGCCCGGCCCTGTCGTACCGCATTTGTTGCTGATGTGCACCGGCATCGGTCTGGGCCACGACCACACCGAGCGGGCCGAAGGTTCGGCTGCTGGTGAAGGTGCCCCCCTCGGTGATCATTTGGCTGTCGCGCAGAGGATGGCCGTGCAGGCTGAAGCTGCTGCACTCGGATACACATGCGGCATCGACTTGCCTGATCGGTCGGCCGCACAGGTTGTAGGCAGCATCGGCCGATGAGTCGGCGTAGGTATTGCTCTGGACGATGCCCTGATCGTTCTCTTCAAGCGTGAGCATACGCAACTGATTGTCGTAGGTGCTGTGCCAACGGTTGCCCCGTCCGTCCCAGCGCCGAAGGGTTTCACCCGCCAGCCCGGCCAGGATTGTGCGTTCGCCGCTATCAACGCTGCCGACTCTCACCGCTTGCCCGGCCAGTCCGTAAATTGCCGTCATATTGGGTTTGGGGGCATCAACCAGTCGCGCGTCCCGTTGCTCCACCCGCCTGCCGATAACATCAAAGTGTTGCCGGGTAATGAGCGTTTCCACGGGACCGCCCGCCACCGTGCGCCAATAGGCAATCTTGCGGACTGCCAGGCCCCGCGAGTCAAAGGATTTAACTGACGGTGTTTGCCAGTCGACAGTGGACATCATCGATTCCCCGTCTTGAGTCCTTTCGCGTCCGGCCCAACGTAAGTGTCATTGAAGTCCAGGTTGGTGATGTACCAGGGATGATTGACGACGAGCGCAGTATCCCCCTTGGCGTTGATGATCTTGATGAGGCGACCCATTACGTCGTAGAAGCTTTTATCGTGATGGCCGAATACCTTGAAGCAATCGTCATTGATGTAGCCGTAAGCGTTGGCGAAATAGGGGCGATAGGTTCGTACGGGTAATCCCTTGTTGTTGTATTCCACGCGTTCGCTGATGCGCCAGCGTTGATCGGCGTGTGCAATCTTTGGCTTGCCGTCCTCGATGACCAGTTTGCCGTTTTCCACGACATAAGCCTCACCGGGCTCGACGCGTTGCTGAGTTTGCAAGGGTCGTTCAAAACCGTCGACCAATGACAGGGTGATGTGGATATTCGCTGGAACATCATCACCCGGGTACCGGTCAGCACTCAGGCGGACGCTGTGCACCGGCATGCGATCGACGGTATGCAACAAATCATTTAACGCTTGTTCCGCCGGCGTGCGCGTTCGGATCCTGGCCAGGCGCCTGCGGGCACTGGCGCGAATGTGACCGCTGGGTAACACGTAACCGTTGTTGATCCACTCGTTCAGCCATTCGGTTTTTTGTCTGGCCGATACGGGCAATATGCCCATCCAGCAGTGAAGATCCGTGCGCAAGGTGCTGGCCGCTTTTTGCAGCTCATCTTCAGGGTGCTCGATTGCCGTGTCGGGGCTTAAGTCTCCGCTGGGGACATAGTTTCTGATGAAGTCAAAGCCGACGGGTATAGCGTTTTCTGTGCCGTGAAAAGTGTGGGTGTGCACACCGGAAGGACCGTTATAGGCTTCCTCAGTATTATCGTTGGCGTCGGTGATGCTCTTCGTTAGCCCTGAGAAGTAATCCTGCTCGAAGTGAGTGGTGCAGCCATCCGGCTGCTCGACGCTTTTGATCACCAGACAGTACTCGTCATATTGCGCCTTGGTTATACCGTGGCTTTGCGTTTCGTTGTATTTGAACACTCGGTAGAATTTATCGAGGCCAGCATACGTAGCAAAGTTGTGTAGGGCAGACCAAAGATTTCTCTGTTCGTCCTCCACTTTGTCGGCCGTGTCGTCCGTGCCCAGAAGCAGCTCCATGGGCAGATATCCAATGTTCGCAAGTTCTGCCCGGATATCGATCGGGGGCGTTACGTTGCCGTAGACCTCCAGCGCGTTCTTGTCCAGATAAGCGATTTCCATCGTCCCTCGCAAAGCCTGTAAACAGGCTTTGTCCTTCGGCAACTCGTCATTGTTCGTGTCGACGTAGAGTTGCACCGATTGCGCGGTCAGTTCCCGCACAGCGGCCCATTCGAGGGACTCGAATGAATCCAGGAAGTCCTTATAAGAAATTTTTTCGGGGTTGAGACCCGATGGTGCTGTTCCTTTTGGCAAAACCAATGCGTTGCCGCGTTGCAGAAACGGCAGACCAATCCGCCAGCCCTGCAGGTCGACCAAGTGAATGAATTGGGCGCGGGTTTCGCTCAGGTAATAAGACTGTTGTGCTCGGTCATGTGCATCGAGCCACCATTTCATTTCGTCGGGGTCTATGGAAGGTGGATCATCCTTTTCGGTCTTGCGTCGGGCGTAACTGACCGTGAAGCTGTGGGTGGGCAGGCCGAATACGTCTCGCTTCAAATTGATGACGTGGCGGCACAATGGGTCTTCGACGATACGTTCGTAACGGTAGCTGATGTTCTCCAGCAGTGATGCCATCAACACCGAGTCGGGGTGGTGGCCGCGCTCACGCACTTCGCGCACGATGTAACGATTTTGCTCCACCAGAATGGGAGTGTCGGTGTCTGCGTCTTTCTCCGCTCTGGTTTCGACTCTCAATACGGAACCTGCGAGGGCGCGGGCGATTTCGCGGGCAATGCCCTCGTCGGCCGGCGTAATGATCTCTTCGCAATCGTCGACCGGGTGATACCGACAAAACAGCGTGTCATCCAGGCGGTGTGCCTTATCGTCAAGATTGAAATATCCATCGCGAGATGCATCAATCGCTCTGCCTGTGTGATACCAGATGTCAAGCAGCGCCGATTCGGTGAAACCGGTGTCGTCGTCATCTGACGCACTTTCACTGTCGGTTTGGCGCACGCGGCCGAAGCCCCGGAATTCGCGATCCGTACTGTCGTAGTAGCCCTCGAAATAACTGAAAAACTGATTCAGGCAATTGCCGGTGATTTCGTCGAGCTGGGTCTGTTGATTGACGACTTGCACGGCAAAAGGCAGGTAACACACGGGAGTTTTCCCGAGTTCGAGGATGTCCTTTTTTTCATCCAGCCAGAATTGCGCAGAACTTCTATACACCGCCTCGGTGAAACACCCCATGTTGTTATTGCTCGATGCCAGCAAATAGGGCTTGGCGCTGACAAAGTCATAACGCCAGTGTTGGGGCTTCATGTGCGTCACGGTCAGGATCAGGCTGGCGCAACCGAGCCCTTGCAGGTCGGCGAAGGTGACTTGGCACAGGTTGTCGTAACGCACGTCTTCGGGCCACGAGACCTCGATGGGTGTCTTTTCGAAACCGTTGCCGCTGCGGTTGAGGTAAATCTCAAAGTGATCCGATTTGAGATAGATCAGCGCCGGAGCGCCGGACCCGTTCAGGTCCGCGATGCGCACCCGGTTCGCGTCGAATGTTTCGTACTCGAAAACGGGGCCTTCGATAACAATGCCGGTGCCAAATTTCCCATGCCCGAGGTTTGGCCAGCATTTGATTTCGTTGTGACGAATGCGGCACAACCCGGTCATGTCGCTACCGAGCAGGTTGCCCAGAAACACCAGCTCAGTGGGTGAGTTGCTGATCAACGGCAGACGGTCATCGGCCGGCTCATGAGCGACGTCTTCGCCTTTGGCAAAACCGTCTTCGCGCCGGTTGGCGTAAAGGCGTACAGCGTTGGGCCCGATCAGGGCCAGGGAGTTGAGCCCGTCTCCGGTAAAGTCGCCCAGTTGCGAAAAAACGTTGAAAAACTCCACCGGGAACGCCGTGAACGGAATGAAGCCGGACCAGGTTTTATCCGGGTTCAGCGTATAAAAACCACACATTCCCGGCTCGGCAATAATCCAGTTCAGACGGCCTTCGCCGGTCAGGTCCATCAGGGCCTGATGCGCCTCCTTATTGCGGTTGGCGACCGGGATCTTTTTCAGGGCTGTCCAGGGGCCATACGTGATGTGATCGACATTGTCCGCGCCACGCAGCGGTTCGCGGTAATACCAGCATTGGTCATAGCAACACAGAAAGCCGGGAATGCTTTCGCCGAACAGATCAACACATTGATATGTCTGTCCATCCTCGATTGCCGGCATGACCTCGAACGGGAAAAATGCGCTTGGCTGCTTGTTGAGTTCGAAGGATGAGTATTCGAATTCCACCGGCGGCGAGGACTCCATCAGTCCGCTGGCGTCGTACGCCTGATAATGCGCCGCTGTGATCTGACTGTAGGGCCAGAGGTTGGTGTAGTCCGAGTACTCCAGCAGCAAGCGGCGCACCAGCACAGGTTTATCACCCAGTTGCGTAAAACTGTGGAACATCAGCACCTGCTGGCAGAGGCGCCGGGTGCCCACTTCAAAGCCTCGCCCATAGGACGAAAACGGGTCGTTACGGACTAACCAAGGCTCGAGTGTCGCGCCGTCATAAACCGGTTTTTCAGTCAGGCCCAGCGTACGTTCGCCGTAATCGAATACCACGTGAAAAAGCCATGAAGGTGGTGCTGACGTCGAGACATCCCAGCCGTACAACTGGTCGCTTGCCTGAACATTGCCATACAGCACCCGATGCAAATATCGCTGGGCCCGGTAGTCATGCGGGTCAGGAAGCTCGTCCTGTTTCTCTGACAGGTACTGGTAGCAAATATGCTCGCCAAGGGCGTTCATGCTTTCCTGCAACAGCCATGTCGCCACATGGAGTGGGGCTTGCGGGTCGACCACGCGGGAGCTGTCGTCTTTGCCGAAAAGGTGCAGGCTGCCGTCGGCTCCGTGCACCAGCCAGAAGCCCTCGGGCGTTAAGTCTGAGCGCCAGAACTCGATGAGCTCGAATGCCTGTTCGACCCGAGGCCTGTACCGCACCACCCTATGTTCGCCAATGCGTTGACCACGGTATTCGGACACCGTTCTGTACTCGATCTTGCCCTCGTCGTCACGATCGGGCATCACCTCCTGCCCCAAGTGGTTGATGAACACATCCTTGTCGTCGCGATAACGTGGCACGCCCTTGTCCGTCTGGCGGGTAAAGGCCTGAAGGTTCAAGCGCCAACCGATACCGAACGGACCGTTTCCCGACTGGCTGCTGTAACTCAGTGTGAGCTGAGGATCCCAGCCACGGCCCTGTGACAAGGGCAGAGGCAATGCAAAGGAGGTGGCTCCCGTCGAACCCGTTGTACCCCAGCTACTGCCGATGGTGGCGATTGAAGCGCTCTTGGCGATGGAGGGTTCAGTGATGCTCAGGGATGCTTGGTCTTGCATGGGGCTGATCCTGTTTTGGCCTGACGCTGTTGCGTGGCAACGGTGTCGCTGGGTAGGTCAGACGCTAACAAGATGGACGGTATTCGTAACCTGTCAGATCTGACAGGTCGGAAAGGTTTTTCTAGATCGAATCGCTGTAAGAAGAAGGCTTTTAATGCCGATAAAGGTTATGCGTTAACAAAAAAAACGGCCGGATCGTCATCTGACGAACCGGCCGTTGGGGTCAATCTAAGCGCTTACTGCACTTCGACTGCCAGGCTTTCACTGATCTTTTTCTGCCAGATGGCAGGACCGGTGATGTGTACCGACTCGCCCTTGCTATCAACCGCAACGGTCACCGGCATGTCTTTAACGTCGAACTCGTAGATCGCTTCCATGCCCAGTTCGGCGAATGCCACCACGCGGGATTTCTTGATGGCTTGCGCCACCAGGTAAGCCGCGCCGCCGACTGCCATCAGGTAAACGGCTTTGTGGTCCTTGATCGCTTCGATTGCGGTCGGGCCGCGCTCGGATTTGCCGATCATGCCCAACAGGCCGGTTTGCTCGAGGATCTGACGGGTGAACTTGTCCATCCGCGTCGCGGTGGTCGGACCGGCAGGGCCCACCACTTCTTCGCGCACCGGATCAACCGGGCCGACGTAGTAGATGAAGCGACCTTTGAGGTCCACCGGCAGGGTTTCGCCCTTGTTCAGCATCTCGACCATGCGCTTGTGCGCGGCGTCGCGACCGGTGAGCATCTTGCCGTTGAGCAGGACGGTTTCGCCCGGCTTCCAGCTCTGCACTTCTTCTGGTGTCAGGGTGTCGAGGTTGACACGACGGGCCGATGGGCCGGCTTCCCAGACGATTTCCGGGTAGGCGTCCAGCGGTGGCGCTTCCAAGGATGCCGGGCCGGAACCGTCGAGCACGAAGTGCGCGTGACGGGTGGCGGCGCAGTTGGGGATCATGCACACCGGCAACGAAGCGGCGTGGGTCGGGTAATCCATGATCTTCACGTCGAGCACGGTGGTCAGGCCACCCAGGCCCTGGGCGCCGATACCCAGTTGGTTGACCTTCTCGAACAGCTCCAGGCGCATCTCTTCGATACGGTTCTGTGGGCCGCGTGCCTTGAGTTCGTGAATGTCGATGGATTCCATCAACACTTCCTTGGCCATGACGGCGGCTTTCTCGGCGGTGCCGCCGATGCCGATGCCGAGCATGCCCGGTGGGCACCAGCCGGCGCCCATGGTCGGAACGGTTTTCAACACCCAGTCGACGATCGAGTCGGACGGGTTGAGCATGGCCATCTTCGACTTGTTCTCGGAACCGCCGCCCTTGGCTGCCACGTCCACTTCCACGGTGTTACCCGGAACGATGGAGTAGTGGATGACGGCCGGGGTGTTGTCCTTGGTGTTTTTACGAGCGCCCGCCGGGTCGGCGAGGATCGAGGCACGCAGGACGTTTTCCGGCAGGTTGTAAGCCTGGCGCACGCCTTGGTTGATCATGTCGTCCAGGCTCATGGTGGCGCCATCCCAGCGCACGTCCATGCCTACGCGAACGAAGACGGTGACGATGCCGGTGTCCTGGCAGATCGGGCGGTGGCCGGTGGCGCACATCCGCGAGTTGATCAGGATTTGCGCGATGGAGTCGCGGGCTGCCGGCGATTCTTCGCGCAGGTAGGCCTCGTGCATCGCCTGGATGAAGTCAACCGGGTGGTAATAGGAAATGAACTGCAGGGCGTCGGCAACGCTCTGTATCAGGTCGTCTTGCTTGATCACGGTCATGAGTCGCGCTCCTCTAAAAGACGGGAACATTCAATAAGGTGCCTGCGGCTTGGGTGTATCGGTCGATCGCAGACACCTTTCAAGGCACGCCGGGCATGCTGGCGCGACGCTAAAAAGGCGCGGCAGTATAACGCGCCTCGCTGGCGGGTACACGCGCCAACGGTCAATCGTTGGTCGCATACCGCCCACAAGTTCTGGGCAGAGACCAGGACTCAGATGAAACGGGACATGCTTTTGACGCCAGTTTTTTGCCCCGAAAATTGAATGGTCATTTGTCAGACACCCCACTAAAGTGGCATTCGGTCTGTAGAGTAGGACACTCGATCAGCCTCCTTTCGCACGGTGAGTCAACGATTGACCCATAACGCCATCCAACGGCTTTTGCTCAAACGCTTTGCCCTCGCAGCCGGCACTTACGCCCTGGCTCTGGTATTGCTGTGGCTGGCTTTTTTCACCGGGCATTACGATCAACCGTTGAGCAACGTGGCCGTCGGCAGTGCGCTGGTGGTGATCAGCCAGGCCGCGTTGTTCGCGATGTTTTTCAGCGGCTGCAACCTTAAGTGCGCCGACCCGAGCCTGACCGAAGTGCAAGTGTTGATGGGCCTGGGGTGGCAGACATGGCTGATCGCCAATCTGGATGTAGCCCGCGGTGCGTTTCTGGTGTTCTACGTACTGATTCTGCTGTTCGGCCTGTTTCATCTTTCGCGCCGGGCCTTTTTGCGCTGCACGCTGCTGGTGTTTTTCAGTTTCAGCGCAATCACGCTCTGGGAGGGTTACCACTTCCAGCTGACCGATCCTGCGCTGGCCGCGCTGCAGGTGTGCGTGCTGTTCATCGTGCTGGTGTGGCTGGAGCTGTATGCCCGTTACGTCCAGGCTTCGCGCCAGCGTATGCGCCAACGTCGATTTGCCTTGCAGGCGCACCAGGACACCCTTCGCGGGATGATGCGCCAGCTCGAAGACCTGGTCGCGACCGACGAACTCACCGGGCTGTTCAACCGCCGCCATTTCCTGCGCCTGGCCTCTCGAGAGCTTAAAGCCATGGACGCGGGCATAGTGCACGGCCTGGCCTTGATCGACCTCGACCACTTCAAACGCATCAACGATGTTCACGGGCATGCCGCGGGTGATCAGGTGCTGCAAGCTTTTGCGGCGGTGGCCAGCGCGTGCCTGCGCGATGGCGATGTGCTGGCCCGTTATGGCGGCGAAGAGTTTGTGGTGCTGTTGCCCGACTGCAATGCCGAGCGGCTGACCTCCTGCTGTGAACGACTGCGCATCGCCTTCACCGACGTCGAGTTGATCGGCCTGAAAGTGGGCAACCTCAGTTTGTCCGCAGGCATGACGCTGCTGGAGCTCGGTGACGATCTGGACGACGCGTTGCAGCGAGCCGATCAGGCGCTTTACCGGGCCAAACGCGACGGCCGCAATCGTTGCGCGGCGGCGTGGGAGAACGTCGATGCCTGAGTTGCGTGTCGGCGAGCGCCTGTGGTCTGTGGCGCCGGGCAGCAACCTGCTCGATGCCCTGAATCAAAACGGCGTGGCCGTGCCCTACAGTTGTCGCGCCGGCAGTTGTCATGCCTGCCTGGTGCAATGCGTCCAAGGATTGCCCAGCGACAGCCGTCCCGATGCCTTGAGCGCCGAGCAACGTCAGCAGGGCTGGCGTCTGGCGTGCCAGTGCCAGGTGGTCGAAGACCTGCAGGTGCACGCGTTTGATCCGCAGGTGGACGGTCGCCCGGCCAAGGTCGCTGCGGTCGATTGGTTGAGCACCAGTGTGTTGCGTTTGCGCCTGACAACCGAGCGTCCGTTGCGCTACAGCGCCGGGCAGCATCTGGTGTTGTGGGCGGGCAACGTGGCCCGGCCCTATTCCCTGGCCAGTCTGCCGGAAGAAGACCGCTTTCTGGAGTTCCACCTCGATTGTCGCCAGCCGGGAGCGTTCAGCAACGCGGCCCGCCAGCTGAAAATCGGCGATACGATCCGCCTCGGCGAACTGCGTGGCGGGGCGTTGCACTATGACCCGGACTGGCACACCCGGCCCCTGTGGCTGCTGGCCGCCGGCACTGGGTTGGCGCCACTGTTCGGCGTGCTGCGCGAAGCGCTGCGTCAGGATCACCAAGGCGCCATCCGCGTCATTCACCTGGCCCATGAGGCGAGCGAGCATTACCTCGCCAAACCGCTGCAAGCCATGGCTGATGGGCGTTCCAACCTCAGTGTCGAGTTCTGGACCCCGGCCGGGTTGCCGCAGGCATTGGCGCAACTGCGGCTTGTTTCCCGGCAAACCCTGGCCTTAGTCTGCGGAGCCCCCGACAGTGTCGATGCCTTTGCCCGGCGTTTGTACCTGGCCGGATTGCCGCGCAACCAACTGCTGGCGGATGTCTTTGTTCCCCGGGGTTGAGCGCTGATCGTTTAACGACGCGAGACTCGCCATGCCCAATGCCATTGAAGTTGAACGCGAGCGCGGTCTGCTGACCCTGCGCCTGAATCGCCCCGAGAAGAAAAACGCCCTGACCCGCGCCATGTACAGTCACTTGGCCGAGGCGCTCAAGCAGGCCGATGCCGACCCTGAAATCAACGCCGTGCTGGTCACCGGCAGCGCCGAGTGTTTCACCGCTGGCAACGACATCGCCGACTTCATCCAGCAACCGCCGGGCAACCTCGACAGCCCAGTGTTCCACTTCATGCTCAATTTGCTGGAATGCCGCAAACCGGTGATCGCTGCGGTGGCGGGCGCGGCGGTGGGGATCGGCACGACCATGCTGCTGCATTGCGATCTGGTGTATGTCAGTCGTGATGCAAGGTTGCGTATGCCGTTCGTCAATCTTGGCTTATGCCCGGAGTTCGGCTCCAGCCTGATCCTGCCCCGAATGCTCGGCCATGCCAAAGCGGCGGAGCTGTTGCTGCTGGGTGAAGGTTTCAGTGGCGAACAAGCCGCGCAGTGGGGCATTGCGACCGAGGCACTGGGCAGCGGCGAGGCGACGTTAGCCAAGGCGCGGGAGATGGCGTTGCGCTTTGAGTCGTTGCCACCTGAGGCAGTGCGCGTCAGCAAGCAATTGATGAAAGCGCCGGACCGGGAGTTGTTGCGCAAAGTGATAGAAGAAGAGGGCGCGTTATTCACGCAGCGGTTGCGTTCGCCGGAGGCGATGGCGGCGTTGTCGGCCTTTATCAATCGGCATTGAATAATGCGGTGACTGGGCTGACGCCATCGCGAGCAGGCTCGCTCCCACATTGGATCTGTGGCGTTTCACAAATCCCCTGTGGAAGCGAGCCTACTCGCGATGGGGCCAGTCCAAACAACACATCTTCCGGACCAGAAACCAAAAAGCCCCGCCATTCACATGGCGGGGCTTTTGTTTTCAGCAACCGGTCACTCAGACCATCGGGTCGCCAACGTGCAGGATTTTCATCCCGTTGGTGCCGCCAATGGTGTGGTAGCTGTCGCCCTTGGTCAGGATGACCCAGTCGCCTTGCTGGACTACGCCGCGTTTGAGCAACTCGTCCACCGCGGCCTGGCTGACTTGCTCAGGCGGCAAGGAAGCCGGGTCGAACGGTACGGTGTAGACGCCACGGAACATGGCCGCGCGGGCCTGGGTTTCGCGGTGCGGGGAGAACGCATAGATCGGCACCGAAGAACGGATGCGCGACATGATCAACGGCGTGTAGCCACTTTCGGTCAAGGCTATGATCGCCTTCACACCCGGGAAGTGGTTGGCGGTGTACATGGCCGCCAGCGCGATGCTCTGGTCGCAGCTTTCGAAGACCTTGCCGATGCGGTGGCTGGAGGTCTTGCTGGTCGGGTGCTTTTCAGCGCCGACGCAGATGCGCGCCATCGCCTGCACAGCTTCCAGCGGATACAGACCGGCAGCACTTTCCGCCGACAGCATTACGGCGTCGGTGTAGTCGAGCACGGCGTTGGCCACGTCGGACACTTCGGCGCGAGTCGGCATCGGGTTCTGGATCATCGACTCCATCATCTGGGTCGCGACGATCACAGCCTTGTTGTGGCGGCGTGCATGCAGAATGATTTTCTTCTGAATGCCCACCAGCTCGGCGTCGCCGATTTCCACACCCAAATCACCACGGGCAACCATGACCGCGTCGGACGCCTGGATCAGCGCGTCGAGGGTTTCATCGTCGGCCACAGCTTCGGCGCGTTCGATCTTCGCCACCAGCCAGGCGGTACCGCCGGCCTCGTCGCGCAGTTGACGGGCGTATTCCATGTCGGCAGCGTCACGCGGGAAGGACACGGCGAGGTAGTCGACTTCCATCTCGGCGGCGAGCTTGATGTCGGCCTTGTCTTTCTCGGTCAGGGCCGGTGCGGTCAAACCACCGCCGCGACGGTTGATGCCTTTATGGTCGGACAGCGGGCCGCCGATCAGTACGGTGCAGTTCAGTTCGGTGGCGGTGGCGGTATCGACGCGCATCACCACGCGGCCGTCGTCGAGCAGCAGCTCGTCGCCCACGCCGCAGTCCTTGACCAGGTCCGGGTAGTCGATGCCGACCACTTGCTGGTTGCCTTCGGCCAGAGGATGGCTGGTGGAGAAGGTGAATTGATCACCGATCTTCAGCTCGATCTTCTTGTTGGCGAATTTGGCGATACGGATTTTCGGGCCTTGCAGGTCACCCAGCAGGGCAACGAAGCGCCCGTGCTTGGCAGCGAGGTCCCGCACCAGCTTCGCGCGAGCCTTGTGCTCGTCGGGAGTGCCGTGGGAGAAGTTCAGGCGGGCGACGTCCAGGCCAGCCAGAATCAGCTGTTCGAGAACTTCCGGCGAGTTACTGGCCGGGCCAAGGGTAGCGACGATTTTGGTGCGACGGACGGACATTCAAAGACTCCTGAGTTCAAGCGCTGAGTGAGGCTACTATGGTCTCGGGGTGTAGTCATTGTTCGTTTGCACTACTTTTTGTGAAGAGCTTTGTTATTCGCTTGTTTATTGAAACGAACATTCCTGAAGATTTCACGCACCGGGTCGATACAGAGCTCAAGACAGGAGATTCCCCATGCGATTCGTGCCCATTGCCGCCCTTGCCCTCAGCGTTCTCAGTGTGACGGGGTGCGCCCGTTGGTCGATGAACCACCATTTGAATAACGCCTACAGCGCATACGATCGTGGCAATTGCGAGCAGGTCATGCTCGAACTGTCGAAAGTCGAACGCTCCAGCCGCGCGCGGCCTTATGTGTGGCCGGAAGTGTCGATGATGCGCGGCCAGTGCCTGGAACGGCAGAAGCTGTTCATCGATGCGGCCCAAACGTATCAATTCATCATGGCGTCGTACCCGCAAAGCGAATACGCCTACCGCGCCCGTGCACGCCTTGAAACCTTGCAGAGCCTGGGTCATTACCCGATGCGCAGCGTGACGACCGTTCGCCCCACCCAGTACTGATGACGCAGGTCATGCAAAGTCTGGCCTGCCGGCGTCGGTGAGCTATAGTCCAATGGATCGGTTTTAGAGCCTTGCCTCTAAACCGAGGTCACACCTGTGATCGGCAGGAGTAAGCGTCAGCGGTTCGATGGACTGACGCACCGGGATCGGGGAGAGCGTGCCAGGTTTTGAAAAAAACCGACCCGTTCCGAAGCATTAGTGCGGCCCTGCTTAAGGGCCTTGCTGGGCCAACTGCGCATGTTTACCGACCGCCGGATCGAGCGGCATCAACTGCCGTATTTTCTGAAAGTGTTTAACAGTGTCACCGACAAACCCATCGGTTTTCTGGGCAACGTGTCCGCAGACGGACTGATGCTTATCAGTCAGTTGCCGATGATGGTGGGCGCCGACTTTGACCTGCGATTAAAAATCCCCGCGAGCAACGGCTGCCAGCAGGTCATCGACCTGACGGCGTGTTGCCTGTGGTGCCATGAAGACGAAACGCCGCACCATTACGACGCCGGCTTCAGCCTGCAACGGGCACCGCTGGAGTATGAGCAGTTGATGCAGGCGTTGACGCAGTATTTCAGCTTTCAGTCGTTGCCGGCTTCGGCCTGAAGTCCTGTGGTGTCTTCACCATCGCCATCGCGGGCAAGCCTGCTCCCACAAGTATCGAGTTGAAACGCAGATTTTGTGTTCACCGAATAACCCTGTGGGAGCGAGCTTGCTCGCGATGGCGTCAGTGCAAACAGCAAAAAATAGTGGGTAAAGACTAAATCGTTCTTATCGCCTGCTCGTTATCCAGCAACCGCTCCACCCGCATCAACCCCAACTCACTCATCCGATAAATCGCCATCGCCAGATGCCGCTGCTTGTCGTCCAGGCTTTCCGCCAGATCGAGCGGCGGAATGCTGACTGTCGAAAAGGTTTCGTAGATCTCGACAGTCAATGCTTCGGGGTTGGCATCGGGGATAACGGCAAGAGACCCCGGATGCCGCTCGTCGGAACTGTCAGATTTTACAGGTAGGCAATGTTCCGGTTCGCGACGTAGAAAGGAAGCCTTGGAATATTTCAACAGTCTGGGCAGAGGAGCGGAATGATGTCAGACGAAAAGGATCTATCTGTTGATTCATTGATTGGTAATGATGAAGAACCGCTTCAATCCGATGCCGTTAGAGAACTTTATGATGAGGATGGAAAACTATATTTGGATGTGGATAAGTTGCAGGTTGAGCGTGATCATTATACTGAAGATAGTGCAACGATTTCTCGTATTGAGTTTAATGTTCCGCACAGTAATGGTTCGCATCAAGTCTGGATTAAGTATGTGCATTCTTCTGGAACCTGGGATGTGGTTAGAGGAGCTTGGTATAAAGGTGTGAAATGGAATATACTTGATGTTCCAGGTCTTCCGGAGGGGCCAGGTTACTATTGGACGCAGTGGCATTACGAAGGCAATCCGTCAAAAATAGGATACAAACATATCAATGTAAAAAGTCGGCCTGTCATGGATGGAGGTGATGAGCAAGTAGTTGTTGATTCAATTACAGGCTTTGCTGGAGGTGGTCAGGTAACGGTTGTGCGGTCACGTTTTGGCACAGTAATGAGTGAATCAAAAGCATCCAGTGGAGATTTTTATTGGTCGCTGAAGTTGTTAGAGAGTGTAGCTTGGGGGAAGCATGAAATTGTTATCGAACAACTGGTCGGTTATTCGCCACCTGTTTACTCCGCCAATATAAAAACAATACACCTCCTCAAAGCGCCTGCTATTGATTCGCCGGGTTCAGGAGCTGTAATAGCACTTGGACGTCCGGTCCTGTTGAAAGGAAAGGGCGCACCGAATGAAGTCATTGACATTATGAATGGTGAAGGCACTGTCTCTCACGCGGTGACTACCGTTTTAAATGATAAAAGTTATGAGGTGGCCTTTAATCAGGCGAACTATCCCGGTGGCGGTTCGGTCGTGATAAGGGCTAGGCATCGCAGGATAGGAGACTTGGCATGGACGACGCCCCGGACTGTATATTTGCTTGCACAACCGAATATTACCGGGCCTGAAGAATACTCAGTTCAAAACACAAAATTTACGTTGACTGGGAGCTACGGCAATGTGGGCTCCAAGCTTAAAATATTGTTAGATCCGACCGACGTTGAAGTTGGAAAGATTGAATCCTTGACGAGTAATACATGGAGCTGTGAGGTGACGGTGCCTGTGGGCTCCGATCGGCAGCTCGTTGCTGTTCAGGAACGATCCGGGACGCAATCGGTGCGCAGGATTCCTCGCAAGTTCAAAATTCGACCTGCTCAGGTATCGGATATTTCAGCGGTGGTGACGTCTCCCTTTGTCGTCTTCAAGGGCGGCGGATATACAGGGTCCAAGGTTAAGGCCAGGATACCTGGTTTGGATCCCCAGCCATCCCACGTCGATGTGTCGGCGAGCGCCTGGCAGACACAGGCCATTAAAATGGTGCCGAGTGCTTCTCAACAGACTTGTTATTTCCTCCAGTCCTTTGATGGGGTTGACTCTGTGGAGGTCTCTCATTCCGTTAGGGTACCCACGCCGGTTCCGAAGGGTACACAAATCACCTTGTCTGGCGATGTTCCAACGCTCAGGGGCAATGCACATTACTGGTCTACCCATTACACGGCTATCGAGGTCAATCTCAATGGCCTGTGGGACTATATAACGGTGGAGTCTACTGGCGTGTGGAGTGCTACCGGAAAACAAGCACTTCCCCCGGGTAGCTACACACCGCAGGTTCGCCTAGGCGTCAATAATCAATGGTCCGATTATGACGTGCTCGCACCTCTTGTCATCAGGCCGAAAGAGCCGCACGACATCCTGGTTACCCCTAACGGCCTTTCCCCAACTATCACGGGGAAATGCTGGCCTCTGGCAAAGCTTTCTTTGAAGTACAGCGACGAAGACATATACCATCCCATAGATGGCAATTCGAGCGGTACATGGACAACTCGCCGTCCAAAACTGTTCACTCCCGGCAATCACACCTTCACTATTACTCAAACCTTTGGCGGACAAACTTCGCCAATCGCGGGCCCGACGTCGTTCAATATCGCTACTCCTACACCTGCTATCAAATCCCCTTCGTCAGGTGAGGAGGTTAGCTTGAGGCCGACCATAGTCGTTTCCAATGCCTACATCGACTCTGTCATCAAAGTCTACGACGCCCGGGTGGCCAACAAGGTGTTGGGCCAGCACACGGTGACCCAAGCGGGTGACTGTTCAATCACCTTGACGGACGAGTTCGTCAGTGAAGATGAACAGATCATCAAGGTCGATCAGGACTACAAAGGCCAGAAGTCTGCATCCAGTGCGGAGGTGAGCTACCAGGTGAGGCTGCCAAAACCTTTGATTAAAGTGCCGCAAGCGACGAAGTCAATCGAGCGATTCGCTGATTATTCCGGTATTGGTTGGCCCAATTCGAAGGTTTTCTTGACCCGAGTGGGCTTCCCCGACTGGGTCAGACAGGTCGATGTCGATGTGCTGGGCGAATGGAAATTGAGAGTACAGGTGGATGAGGTTGGTCCTCAAACTTTGGCGATTAACCAGCACTACGGAACTTTCACGCGCGCGGGCGATGACCAAGCATTCAACGTGATTCCGAACGCTCCTGTTTTCGAGACGCCGGCAGAGAATGAGCGCCTTACGTCGCAGCGGATGTTTACGGGGTTCGGGTATCCGGGCGATACCGTCTCCGTCGTTAGACATCGCTACCCAACCCACATCTATGGCACCGTTAAGGTGTCGGAAAAAGGTACCTGGTCCATTCGCTCGCAATACAATATTCCCATTGGACATGACCTTTGGGTGACCCTCAAGCAGGAGCGGGATGGATACCTCTCAGGCTGGACCCCGCCGCGTATTGTCCATTTGCCAAGTCCAGAGTCGTGGATCTACGAACCCGCGCCAGGTGACTGGGTGGGTATCTACCCATGGGTCTGCGGTCGGGATAAACCTGGGGCGCAGATCACGGTGGCCTCTGTGTTCGACTCTCAAGAGGTACTGGCGCCGATCACGACCGCCGATGAGTATGGCCGTTGGCGTGTACAGCTCGATAAGCCACTGCCCATCGGGCCTAATTGGGTACAGGTACGGGCCAGTCGGCCGCAACCGGATGGTCAAGAGAATGTGGTTTCCGATTGGGTGCATAGCGGGCGGTTCATTGTCGAACAAATGGGGACCGAATTTGCGCCCCCCACGGTGAAGTTACCACCGCGCAGGGGCGAAGTGGGATTAAGACCTGTGCTGAAAGGGTCGGGGCTGTCAGGCGCGAAAATACAAATCATCGTTGCCAGCGTTATCCGAGCCGAAGCCTGGGTTGACCGCAAAGGTTGCTGGACGGCTCGTTTCAAGGATGAGGTTCCAGTCGTGGACGGTCTGACGTCTTATTCCATACGTCAGTCGAGAGACGGAGTGTGGTCTCGCCAGTTGGCGCCCGAGCGCTCGTTCAAGGTGACTCAAGTCCCGGACGGTTTCCAGGCTCCTGTCATCGACGGGCCTGAGCCAGGTGATGTTGTTGACTTGCGATTCTGGCTGTACGGAAGTGCCATTCCCGGGGCACAGGTCGATGTGTGCCAGGACCTTGACGTGTATGCCACCATCGAGGCTGATGCTGAGGGTCAATGGCAAGTTTGTATTAATAGGGTATTGGCTGCAGGGGACTTTACGTTCACCGCCAGACAAACACTCGATGGCAAAGAATCGCAATCGACATCGGCCATTACCGTCAACGTAAATGAACTTCTGCCTCGGCCCGTGCTTAACCCTTCCGAGGGAACATCGGTCACTCCTGTGACGAAGATATCCGGCCGCGGTTATCCGGGCGCTACGGTTACATTGCTTCGGTCCGGTTCCCCCTATATCTCCTGGGGGGCTGGTGAAGTCGACGGCTTCGGATATTGGGAAATATTGACGAAGCCCTTGCCGTTAGGGACATTCAAAATGACCGGTAAACAAACCCTCAGCGACAAACCGCAGAGTGCCTGGATGTTGGAGCGTATCTATTACGTTTCAAACGCTGGCTAGCGTCTGATATTTCCGATGAGCGGACGCCTCTACTGTCATTTATGACAGTAGAGGTTTGTCGGTAGATGCCGCTCAATATGACTTAGTGGTTTACGGATTATCCCCCCGCATCGGATATGTCGCAGCGGGCCTTTCACGGAGTGTCACCGATGACCGACGCACCCCCGCGCCCTACATTGCAACTGGTCGACCATTTGTTCTCGCAAAAACGTAAAGCCAAACTGGGAAAATTGCAGGAATTTGTCAGCCAGGGCGGAAACGTTTTCGATCTGATGGCATACAGTCCCGCCGGATTGTGCGTTGAGTTCGACCTCACGACGATCGAGGCCAGCCAGTTGCTTGAGCTCAGCTACAGCCTTGGTTTGAAACTGGCTCGTGAATACCGCGAACATCAGCTAACCCGTAGCACCGCACCTGTAGTGGATACCCGTACTGGCTTGCGGGCGATGGTCGACAGCGCAAGGTTCGACAAGTTGTTCGAGGTGGACACGGCCAAAAATACACCAGCCAATGACATTGGTTCCACGGGTTCACCTGTGGCGTATTTGATGTGGATTATTTCTGCGGCGCTAGAACTTGAGGACGCAAGCAAAAGCGACAAAAAGATCACACTGTTCAGACGCCGTCCCGACTTGCTTCAATTGTTGATCGATGAAGCTTCCGTCAATCGTGTAGTCCCGATGCTTACGGTTGTTAATGAGGTGTTGCAATTCCATCTGGAAGCGAACAAGCAGCCTAATGATGATGTTGATACGTTGCTGCGCTCCACACGTTACCCCAATACGCTGCCCTACGACCGTGCCTTTCGCAGCATTGAATATGCAGTCACATCCAGAGAACCGAAGCTGTCACTGGGCGCGATCGTTCAAGCGCTGGACCTGGGCTTTCCTTATTTCATACAACGATCTGCCCGAGGCCCAAACTCGGACATCGCACTGCGCCTGGCCTCGCGCCTGGCACCAATGCAGCAGGAGATGTTGATCGAGCCGGCGTACCCCTTGAGCCCCCGTCAGCAATCGCAGTCCCAGCCCTGGGTCAATCCGCGCTCACGCCAGGTGGTATCGCCGGCGGAACTGACCCCCCAGGCTTTTTATCGGGCTAACTTCAATTGCGATAGCTACGAAGATCTTTTGCCGCTCAAGTCGTTTCTGCAAAAAACTCAACTCAAGCGCGAGGGGGCTGAGCGACTGTTTTCTATTGGGGCCTTTGTTCCGGCGTTGTCAGCCAACGCACCCGCCGAGCGTAAGGGACTCGATCCGAATCTGCCGATATCTGAGACAAACCCAGCACAGCCCACTGGGCCCCAGGACTTCGGTTCGGTATTTATCAACGGGGGTAAAGCACCTTCCATCGGCCTGCTACGGGAGACGGAATCGGATCAATCAATGCAGTTTGTACTGACCAACCTGGGCAAGGATAACCAAGATCGTTTTGACCGTATAAACCGCATGGTTCGCCTTAATCAATGGCTCGGTCTCAAGGCTCATGAAACCGATCAACTGGTCTGCAATGCCATCAGTGCCGAGGTTCGTAAGCGCGAGCAGGGTGCGCTCAAAATGTCCGCAAACACTATGCGCGCATTAGGTTTGTTTCGAAGAATGCATGCCGATTACGGATGCAACGCTGAAGATTTTGCATGTTTTCTCAATCGTATTTCGGCCTTTGAGTATGGTGAGGTGTTGTCCCATTTTGACCGAGTCTTCAACGCAGGATCCCTGTTCGCAACACCGCTGCAAGTAGACAACGTCGAGTTTTCGGTATTTCCGGTCAACGAGGAAGACCAGCGGACGGCAGATCATATTTGCGCGGCGCTGGGCATTGACTTCGACACCTACATCTACTTGGCCGCATTGATAGCGGCGTCGCATGGCCCGGTCGCTGAAAGACCGAACCTGATACTGAATCGCAGTCTTTCGGTTTTTTCCAGTTTTTATCGATTGGTTCGCCTTCCCAGGTTGCTGGGCATCAGCCCGCTGGAAGGGATCGCACTAATCAGCGTACTTGATTTGAAGAGCGATGGCTGGCTGACGCAATTGGCGGGACCGACACATATTGCCATGTACAAATCCGGCGACCAGATTGATGTGCTGAACGTCATTCAAGCCGTTGTTTCGATAGTGGAGTGGTGTCGACGTAATGATCTGTCGCCCAAATGGCTCACACAGCACGTCAGCACGCTGGTGGTTCCGGTGGTGGCAGGGGATCCTGAGCTTGAGCTGCTGTCGCAGTTGAGGGTGCAACTGCTGCCGGTTCGCATGACCGAGGTAATGCTGGTGGATGCCAGTGTGCCGCCTGACCCTTCCGGGGTTGGATGGATGAAGCAACTGGAAACGGTAGTGGATTCCGAGGGTCTGATCATCGGTATCAGTGATCGATCCGATGCCGACTATATGGCGTGGGTCCGCAATGAAGTCATGGTTATCGTCGATGCCATGAAGTTTCCCAAGCCGGATCAACCCTGGATTGTCGAAGCGATTTTGACTGTGGTGTTGCGCTCTCGGGCCCTGCAGCGTGCGTTGGTACAGGAAAGTTTTGCCGTGTTTTTGCAGTTGCCTTCTGATCTGGCGCTGCCGGTGATTGTATGGTCGGGCGGCTACGTCTATCAATTGCTGAGCCAGGCGCTCAAAGCCATTGCCAAGCCGCCGGCATTGACGAGCTGGCCGAAGGAAGTGCTGCGCGAAGACCCTCCGGAAAAAGACTCCGAACAGCGCGAGTTTTTGCGATTGCTCGTGGAATTGCAGCGACGTAGCGAAGTAGCGCGGGAACTCAAACTCAGTTCGGCGATGCTCATCTCTTATCTGGAAAACTCGAGCTGGTTTGGTATCGAGGACATGAGTGAGTTGTCACTGACCACCGTGTTTTATCTGACGTTGTATGGTCGTGCGGTCAAGCTCGCCAAACAACCTGCCCAGAAGCTCCTGGATTACCTGAGCCAAGTGAATCAGGAACTGGGTGAAATTTCCGAGGATGAAGAAGCCTTGGTACGTGATGCCGCAGCCGCTCTGCTGGCAGGTTTTTTTGGCTGCGGGATCAAGGAAGTCCTGGTTTGCGCCATTCACGCCAATCCGATTGGTGAAGCCGATACTCGAGCACCACTGCCGCTGATCCGCAATCTCAAACAATTGGCGCTGTTGCTGCGCATGCTGGAAACGCGTGACCAGACGGGCCTGGATTTCGATGCCCTGTTGATGCTGGGCAAGTTGACCCCCACGGACAGTGATGCAACCTACCGAGCTGCCGCACAACGCGCCCTGGAAAGCCTGTCCGAAAACTTGATTGAAGGCGCAAGCGAGGAGACGGGTGAGTTTGGGCAAAGTCTCGACGTCGTTTGCGAGGTGGACCGCAGAAAATTGGTGGCCAACATGCCGAATGAAATCGCCACGTTCACCCTGACCCTGCGCGATTACACCGGCAAGGTGTTGAAGTATGTGCAGGTGAAATGGTCTCACACTGGTGAAGGTGTACTCATGGATCAGCTGACCCGCACTGACCACCAAGGCAAAACCACAGCCCGGCTGATGGCAGGCGGCAAGATGGGTGTTGCTCATGTGACGTACCGCCTGTCATTGCGAGAGGAAATCGCTGCAGCTTCGGTGTTGATTGATTGTGACGATAAGCTGAAACCAATTAACGCCAGCATGAGCGTTGAACCCCAGCGAAATCTACTGGCAGGGGAAAAAGAGTTCGCCACCGTTAAAGTCCGGTTCGTCGATGACCATGACAACGTAGCCCGGGGGAAACAGATCAACTGGTCCACTGATTTGGGCACTATCAGACCAGATGAAACGTTCACAGATAACCAGGGCTATTCTGTCGTTCGCCTCTACAGTGAACTTGAGGGGGATGCAATCGTCAGTGCCCGGTACGTCGAGGGCGGGCAGGGAGTGGAGTTCGAACCAATCCGCTTTGTCGAGGAGCCGCAGATCAAGGCTCTGGTCGCCACAACGCCGGCGGTTGTCGGTCAGGTGTTGACGGTAATGTGTGAAGTTTTCGGGTTGAATAACAAGCCGTTACCTGGACACGAGGTAAGGTGGTCGACTTCGTACGTAGGAATGCTGCATAAGTCTTTTACTGATGATGACGGCAAGGCTTATTGGGATATTCCCGACTTGACTGAGGGGCTGTTGCATGTCACTGCCGCTGTCGGTTCTGCCGGGCAGGATCAAACCCTGGATCTCTGGGTGGCTGAGCAAGTATTGATCGGGAGGGTTTCCGAAGAATGGCTAGTGCCAGTCGCCGATTCCATGGTGCCGAGCGAGATCTGGATCGAACTACATGGCCATTCTGATCTCTCCCGGCCTATTGCTCTATACCCCGTGGCCTGGACTTTAGAACGGCTTTCACCCGCTAATCCGGTCTTTAACACGTCGATCACAATCCCGACCAATGAGTCCGGGCGATCCACCTTCATGTTCATGCCTGGGGCTGTTGGTGATTACAAACTCAAGGCGCAGGTTCAAGGAATAGATGCCCCTCAAGAGTTTTCGATTGAGGTATTACCGGTGTTTGAGTGGAAGGTAGACCTGATTCGAAATCCTGGCGCCGATGAAGTCACGATTCCAGTGGTACCTGGCTCAGGTGATCTAGAGTTGTCCGCTGGCGTTAAGTACAAACTCAATATTTTGCCCCGCAGTCAGCCACTGGTGGGGAGCGAAGCCATCCTTGGATGGACGCAGGCTGAAGGCAGTAGTGCCGCAACAGTCGGGCTTGCATTTACACCCAGGTTGGCAATCCCCACTGCTTTTCTAGAAGAAGGCACTCCATTGTCATGGGACATTGACTGCAATGCCCGCAATGATCGGACGTTCGGTCTGGTGCTCTCCTGTCCTTTCGTAAACAGGCCATTGGTCTTGAAGGGCAAAGTACGAAAATAACCTGCTCATCAGCCACGTATCCATGACATCGGAAACGCGATTGCGGGCACCCCCGTGCCGGGCAATGGCGCTCGCCCCAAATCAGGACAGGAGTTGAACCATGGCAACGCTTTTTGTCAGCACGCTGGAAGAAGAACGAGCCCTCGCCCAGGCAGCCCTGGCGTGCAATTCGCAGCTGATCAAGTATCCCGACGGTATAGAGCCTCAGTCGTTCGAGGACTTGCAAGAGTACTTGAACATTGATCCGCAGAGTTCTGCCGACGTTCATACCTCAAAAGTTGCGCAAGCGATTGCCAGTGTCCAGCAGTACATCAATCGTATTTACAACGGTATGGAGCCTGGTTATGACACGGGATCTTTTGACCCGCAGAATGAGCAGTTCTGGCAGAACATTGGCGGAAGTTTGAGTTGGTGGCGTGCCAATGTGATGATCAAAGATTACCCGGAGAACTTCACTGAGCCAACGCTTCGGATAAAGCGCACGCGTTTGTTCAGAACGCTTGAAGACAACCTGAACCAGACACACCTGAACGAAGATTCTGTGCACCTCTGTATCAAAGAGTATTTGCGCAGTTTTCAGGAAATCAGCGATCTGTATGTAATCAGTGGTTACGTTGACAGTGACCAGTTCAAAAAAGCCACCTATTACTTTATCAGCAGGGAGAGGGTCGAACCCTTCCGTCATTTCTGGCGCAAGGCCGACATCGATCTTTCGCAGCCCCAGAGTTTTGTGAACCCAACGGCCTGGAGTGAGTGGGAGTTGATCAAGATTCCATCGACCGACCGAATGCTCGATATCCGGCCGGTATTCTGGGGGGGGCGGCTATTTGTTGTCTGGGCAGACTGGCGTAAACCTCTGGTGGATCAGGACGGCAAGGTCTTTAGCGATGGCGTTCTGAAAATTCAGGCGTCATACCTGACCCTGAACGGAGAATGGTCCGTACCCTTTGTACTCAACGAGCTGCCTCGTGCCGAACCTTTCGATGAGAAGGGCGGTCGGTTGGTGGCCGTGGTGTTTGGTGAGTTGAATGCCAAGGAAGACAAGTTGGCGGTCTACTTTACCAATCGCAACTCTGCAACGCTGGGGGCTGAACCTGCGCTACTGGATATATACGACACTCGCGACACACTGATGCGCAAACGACCGGTTGAAGATAAAGCGCTTCTGGAGATGGCGACAGGGCGGTTCAAAGATGCTTCGACCTTGCAGTATAGAGTCATGCCAGCGAATCGATTCACGCTCACGGTTGACCGAATAGACGGCGATAAAGATGAAGTCGTGGGTGATTTCAACAATACGCTGGGTCTGGAGGCCGTCCTTACCCGGGAAATGGTTGGCGGTGTTAGCAAGGAAGTATTACGGGTAAGGGGGACATGCAGTTATAAAGCGGAGTCAACGCTCAATGCGAGCTTCACGCTGACGTTTGGTGCCAAGGCACCGGATGATCCGGATCCACAAGTAACCGCCATGGCGCTGGACGGTAATGGGCGCACGGAATGGATGGTCGTCCGCCGCGATCAGTTTCCCATCGATGCGAATATTCCCTTCAGTTTCGCCATTGCAGATTTCAAAGACGCGACTACAAAACCACCCATAGACCTAAGAAAAAGCACTAATGTTTACGCCGTCAAAAAACTTGTGAGCACAGCTAGCTATATTCTCCCCAAGCTGCACAGCAGCGCAGACAACGCCGCGCAATTTCTGGATTTCAACAATTCTGTTGCTGGGCAAAGTTTTCAGTACACGCGGCTGAATACCGTGATTGGCCCGCAGCTATTGGCGCGAGCTGATATTTCGGTGGCCAGCGTCCTGAGCTGGCCGACCCAGCACCTCACGGAACCGGGCTGGCCGGGCACAAAACCCGAGGGGCATGGGCCGTTTGAAGGCAGCAACGGCTTGTACATGTGGGAACTGTTCTTTCACGTCGTTCACCTGGTGGTGTACCGCCTGCGAAACGAAGGCCGATTCCTGGAGGCCCAACGCTGGAATCACTACATTTTCGATCCCAAACTCAATGAGCAAACGTTTGAAGAAACGGATCCAGGTGTCCCCGCTGCACCCAAGTACTGGCGCTGTCGTCCCCTGATTGACAAAGGCGATATCGCCCATGAGTTGGCCGAGCCCAATGATCCGGATGCAATTGCCTATGGCACGCCAAAGCACTACCGAATCGCTATGTTCATGGAGTATGTGCGCACCTTAATCGAGTGGGGCGACTGGCTGTATCGGCAATTAAACCGTGATGACCTTGCAGCTGCGCAATTACATTACTTGCGCGCAGAGGCGCTGATGGGCGAGGAACCTGAGTTCGGTACAGCCAGCGACTGGACTCCCCAAACGATCCAGGAACTGCAGAACAGGATGAAAGACCGCGAATCGCTGCGCCAGTTTGAAAGGCAGTTTGTACTG
Source organism: Pseudomonas sp. fls2-241-R2A-110 (assembly GCF_030209165.1). NCBI lineage: Bacteria > Pseudomonadati > Pseudomonadota > Gammaproteobacteria > Pseudomonadales > Pseudomonadaceae > Pseudomonas > Pseudomonas sp. fls2-241-R2A-110. The sequence continues at coordinate 158,024 of NZ_JARVSN010000002.1, forward strand.
AAGCCTGATGACTGGCCGCGAGGTTCGACATCCCGGCCCTGTCTGGCAGTGCTTGGTGTAAAGGGATTTCGCACGCCCATCAACCAGACCTTGCTGGACACTTATGCCCGTATCCGTGAGCGCCTGTTTAATCTGCGACATAACCTGACTATCGATGGCAGACCGATCAATCTGCCGCTTTACAGGGCAGCGGCCGATCCCAAGCAACTATTGTTGGCTCAGGCGGCGGGGACTGCCGGGCTGGTGCGACGCGTGGGAAGTGAACTAGTGGTTCCTCCGTATCGCTTCAACGTCATGCTCGACCTGGCCTTGAGTGCACTGGAAACTCACTCCCGTTTTAGTGAAATGCTGCGTCAGCATCTGGATCAACGCGATAGTGGGCGGCAGCAAGAGTTGCAGCATCTGCAAATAAACGAATTAGGCACCTTTGCCATAACGATGCAGAAGGAAACCATCAGCCAGTTGCGCGAGGCCAAGGCTGCCTTGGTGAAAAGCAAGGAAATGGCGCAGGCGCGGGCCGAACATTTCGAGCAGTTGTCCAAAGAGTATGTCTCGCCTGGCGAGTATCGGGTGTTGGATCAGATCCAGCTGGCAAAGACTGTGTCTGCCGGATCGAGTGGGCTAATGGCTGTCGCTGCGGCAATAAGGCTTATTCCCACCATTGGTGGTGCGGCATTCGGGGGGGCAGACCCCAGCGCAATCCCGCAATCATTAGGGATGGCGGTCCAGATCATGGCCGACGGAATGTTGTCGGATGCTGAGCGCCAGTCAAAATCCGAAGATTTCCGTCGTCGCGCGCAGGACTGGAACCTCAGCAGCAAACAGGGCCGCCTGGAAGTGGATGCCTATGACCAACAACTGATAGCCCAGGATCATGCTATCAACGCAGCAGAGGCGAGCTTGCGACACACTGAAACCGCCAACGCCCACACGCTAGCGATGTATACGTTCTTGAAGCAGGAGCGTGACATCACTGTGGACTTCAGTAGCTGGATCGTCGGTCAAATGAAGAACATGTATTTCCGGGCCCACGATGCTGTGGTCTCACTCTGTCAGACAGCTGAAACCTGCATGCGCTTCCAGACCGGCGACTACGAAAGTGAGCCGTTCATTCGCCCCAACATCTGGCAAGAGAAATACCATGGATTTACGGCTTGCGAATCCTTGAAGCTGGATCTGCTGCTCATGTTGACCGAGTACCATAAACGCCATGAGCGCCGGCTGGAACTGGTCAAAACGATCTCCCTTAAGAACCTGTTCGACAACCAGCACCTGTACGGCATGCAGAGTCATGCCAATTGGGACACGGCATTGTCGGCTCTACGTGATGACACCAACGGAGGGACTCTGACGTTCGAGTTCACGCAAAGGCTGTTTGATGACGACTACCCAGGGCACTTTTGCCGACAGATCATTGCCGTCAACGTAACGATACCCGCGGTAGTCGGTCCTTTTCAGAATGTACAGGCAATCCTGTTGCAGACCGGCAGCCATACGCTGACCCAATCAAGCGAAGCATCATTGAGATCCATGTATGGCGAGGGCGCCGCCGGTCCGGACATCAAGGTCAATGTGCGCCCCAGTCAGCAGATTGGTGTATCCACCGCTCTTAATGACACAGGCATGGTCGACATATCGTTCAACTCCGATCGCTACTTTCCGTTTGAAGGGACAGGGGGGGTATCGACATGGCAAATGCATTTTCCTCGACATACAAAGCCGTCGCAGAAGGCGCTGCTGGCCTGCATGACCGACGTCATTGTAACGCTCAGCTACATGGCCAAGGACGGCGGGAGTAGTTATACCGCCTTGGCAAAGCAGCTGGTCGAGAAACCTGTCATTGCTGATCAACCTTAAGCGCTCCAGGACAACCTTGTGAGGGCAATGTGGCGCTCTTCCAGTGAACATAAGGATCAAATCATGCGTGAGCAAGATGAAAGAAAGGGTGCCGACCTGATCAAAGCTGGGTCATTCGATGAATCACTTGGCATTTCCTGGAAAAAAGGGGCGCCGCCTCATGAAAAAGCGGCGATTGGAAGACCTTCATATAACGGGAGGGAAATCAGAACCGGGAGAATGCAGAACGATGCATGGCTTGAGCAGTTTTTTGTACTGCCGGCGCCCCGAGGCGCGGAGGCCAAGTATCTGCTGACATTCGACTACCAGACCACAAAACGGAACAGCTGGTATCAGATAGCGCGCGATGGTATCTGGGGAGATGAAAAGGAACTGATGTGGGATGGCAGCCTTGAGGAACCGAACCCCTTGGACTTCGTACCCACTCCGGGGAATCAGCAACTCAAGCCAGAAGAAGCTGATGTGCAATTGGGCATACGTTTCGGTTACCCGCCTACCACAGACACTGATGCAGGTTCGCTGGATGTCACGAATGTCAGCGTGCGGCTTTATCTGGAGGAGTTGGTGCTTCGTGGCCTCCAGATCGATCAACAGGAGTTTTCTGGCACTTCTTTGTACCTGTGCAAAGGTGCCGTAGGGGATGAGGCTCATCGATTGAAGCTGTTGGTTGCCGAGGGGAATGTGTGGACTGGAACCGAAGTCTCCCTACAGAAAGAAGTGACCGCCCCACCGCCGCAGGATTTGAGAGTCACCCCCGGGTTGGGTGAGCTGCAGATGATTGAGAAAGAGTGGTTGCTGAACGTTTCTGAATATCTGCCAAACGACGACTTCAAGTTGCTGATTGAAAGCAAATGGGATGCAGAACCCCATGAGGTATTTTTTTCAATCGGTGATCACCGGGTCAAGATTGTCGACGTATTTGCTCCTGCGTTCGACCCGGTCGTGAATGAGCAAACCGTTGAGATTGGAGTCAAGGTCGGCTCTTACTACACCGATAAATTTCTTGATGAACGTGAAGTCACGTTCGATGGCAAGCAAACCCGCTCAGATGTCGAGGGTGAGGCTTTCCATCAATACTCACCGATAACCGCCGGCTCTCATCAGATCGAAGTGCTGATCGACAGCCCCTACTTTGAAGAGGGCGAGTATCGTCATTTAATTGATGTCAAAGTACTGAGCAGCAATCCCTGGAGTGACGCGAAAATTTCTCTTGGAGGGAATGGTGAGTTTCCCTTGGGCGAGAAAAAAGGCTATCCGCATCGTGGAGAGCATGAATACAAAATTCGGGTAACGGCACCCGAGAACAGCGAGTTGCTCGATTATCCGGTGAGGCTGCTATGGGAGGGAATGTCCGCCGAGGACCTCAAGGTCATCGTAGACCCACCGCTGACAGACTATGTGCCTTGGGTTGACGGCAAAGTGGAGTGGACCGTCAACTGCGTAGACGCGCAGGAAGGAGAGTGTCGGATCGGGCTGCAAGCGGAGCGTCTTCGGGATCCCTCTGAGCAAAACATGCTGTCGTTGGGCTTCAACAAGTTTGAAGTGGGCGATCGTCGGGAGGCAAACAGGTCACCGGTGTTTGATGAGAGGGAAAGTGTGCGTGTAATGCTGCAGATATTGGCAGCTGGTTCAACTGACGGTGCGAGGGGAGTCGAGGTTGTCTGGGAGACCCCGTCAGGCGATGTGATCACCTCTACGGGCAAGGACGGCTGGGCCGAATTGACATATAAACCCGAAAAGGATGGTGCCGGAGAACTGGTAGCGCGGGTCAAGAATCGGGATGATAACGACGAGGCGCGGATCGAAGAGTCGTTCAACTTCACAGCGATCGCGAGTAATTTCTGGAAACAGCATGTCGAGTTAGTGCTGGGCCCGGATAACCGGCTATCCCCTGAAGGGCCTCTGGATTTTTACTGTCTGCGTGGGAACACTTTGACGCTGCAGCTTAAGCCAATACCGGGAAGTCAAATGCTGGGCAAATCGGTGGGGTTGCGTTGGCGTGGGGAAGATCCTGGGTTAGGGATGTCGTTTTCTCCTCCGCTTGGTCAGACTTTTGAATGGACCGACGAAGGATTGGTATGGACTCTGATCGCAGGTCGTGACGGCAGTGGTTGGCTGGAACTGGATTTCTTCACCGATTTCCAGCCCTTATCGCAGGCATGGGAGCTTTCTGGTCGATTGATCTCTGATTCCATTCTGGATGAGGGCATTGTTGAATTCGACTCAAGCGTATTGTCGCCCGACATGTCCTATCCGAGCATTGGTGCGGTACACGCGTTTCGGTTCATGCCTAATCCAATGTCAGCATTGTCCGGCTTGCACCTACAAATGCTCCACCCCTCCCAATCGGAAGATCCTCGCAGACTCGGCATTGAGTTTCAGCCAGATTTGTACAAAGACGTCTTAATCGAATTGCAGGGTATTGAATGGTCAATAGATTGCATCGAGTGTGAACTGGCAGCCGGATTTGAATTGGGTCTGAGCATTAGAGCGGGAAATGAGCGTCTGCGCATCGTCGGTTTATCCATGTCACTAGGGCACAACCGCCTTGAGTTCAGCGAAACCCGTGAACCCACGATTCACCCTGTCATTGAGGAGCAGGAGGCCGCTTATGTTTCGTACCGTGTGTGCTCGTTCTACACCAAGGAGCCCGTTGAAGATGTTTTGGTAACCTTTCAATACCAAGGGAGCGAGGTCGTAGTGTCCAGTGGAGCAGACGGTTGGGCAACCTATGCGTGTCAACCGAAAACCCTCGAAGACAATGTGGTCACAGCCCGCGTGTTCAATCTATATGACGGCGAACCCGTGATCGCCGAAAAAACCTTGACTCTTTTGCTATCTGCGCCTTGGAAGGATGTGGTCATCAAGTCGATGGATGATTTTTACCAGTGGCGACTTGGGGAGGTATCCCTTTTCCCTCGTCGTGATTCGCACATCGAGTATCTGATAGCGCCGGCGACCATAATGCATCCGATAATTGAACAAAGTGTTCGGTTAGGGTGGACAGGAACACCTGCACTGGAGCTGGAGTCGACCCCTGAAGGCCCATTGGGCGCCCCTCGGATAATGCAGCGAGGGGGACTGCAATATGCCTTTTCGTTCGGTAATAAAAAGGATGGGAGCTTTGGTTTTATTGTCTCGGCCAAAAATTTGCTCAAATTGTCACCGGTGAACTCGATGTCATTGGGCGATTACGTCAATGAAGAGGTGGGCGAGCGCTAAAGTACTCCCGCCTTCTTCCACCCCAAATACCGCGTCACCAACTCGGCCCCCAACTCCTGGGGCCGAGCATCCACCACCAGCACTCCATGAGCCTTCAACCGCTCATGGAGCTGCGCCCGGTCATTCAAGTAATCCACCGTCCCGCAATAGGTCAGCGCCTCCGGCAAAGTTTGCACGGGCGTGTGCCGTAGATTGTCGAGCAAGTCTTCACGCAGGCTCGCCACCAACACCCGATGCAGTTTGCTCAGGCGTTTGACGGCGGTCAGCAGTTCTTCGTCGTCTTCATCCCGCAGGTTGGTGACCAGCACCACCAGCGCCCGGCGTTTTTGTCGGGCCAGTAGCTGTGTGGCGGCAGCCTGATAGTCGGCGGGGCGTTGTGTGCTGTCGAGGTCGTAGACGGTGTTGAGCAACACGTTGAGCTGGCCTGTGCCCTTGACCGGGGCGAGGTAGTGCGGTCGGTCGCTGGCGAAGGTGCTGAGGCCGACGGCATCACCCTGGCGCAGGGCGATGTAGCTGAGCAACAGGCAGGCGTTGAGTGCGTGATCGAAATGCGCGAGTTCGCCATCCTGGCTGCGCATGCGTCGGCCGCAGTCGAGCATGAAAATGATCTGTTGGTCGCGCTCGTCCTGGTATTCACGGGCAATGGGGGTGCGTTGGCGGGCGGTGGCTTTCCAGTCGATCTGGCGCAGGCTGTCGCCTTCGCGGAATTCGCGCAGTTGATGGAATTCCAGACCGAGGCCGCGACGTTGTCGTTGGCGCACGCCGAGTTGGCTGAGCCAGTTGTCCACCGCCAGCAGTTCGCCGCCGTAGAGGCGGGCGAAGTCGGGGTAGGCGCGGGTGTGGTCGAGCAGGTTGAGCAGGCGTTTGTCGGACCACAGGCCCATGGGGCTCGGCAGGTTGATTTCGCAGTGTTCGAAGCTGAAGTGGCCGCGCTTGAGCGGACGCAGTCGGTAGCCGATCTGGCTCTGTTGACCGGGTTGCAATTCAGCCGACAAGGGAAGGTGTTCGAAGCTCAGGCCGTCAGGGACATGGTCGAAAATCTGAATGTTCAGTGAGTAAGCAAAGTCATGCTCGACTTCCAGGCGCACTTCGCTCCATCGACCCAGTGCGAGGCTGCCGGGCATTTGTCGCTGGATGCGCGGTGACGGCAGGCGCTTGAGGCGAACGGCGTCGAGAACGGCCAGTGCCAGCAACGCCAGGAGCAGTCCCCAGTTGATCGACAGCAGGGTGGAGGGCACGTCGAATTCCAGCGCCCGCAAGGTGCCAAGCACGATGCCGATGCCCAGCAGGATCGCGAGCCAGATCAACAGCAGGCGTGACGGTTTCACAAACGCGGCGCCGACACTTGGTCGAGCAGTTGCTTGAGCACCTGATCGACGTCCAGCCCTTCGATGTCCAGCTCAGGGGCAATCCGCACCCGGTGGCGCAGCACCGCGAGGGCGCAGCCTTTGATGTCATCGGGAGTCACGAAATCGCCACCGCGCAGCAGCGCACGGGCGCGAGCGCAACGCACCAGGGCGATGGATGCTCGTGGCCCGGCGCCGAGGATCAAGCCCGGCCAGGTTCGGGTGGTGCGCGCCAGGCGCACGGCGTAATCGAGCACCTGATCGTCCAGCGGCAGATCGCTGGCGATGCGCTGCAAGGCCAGCACGTCCTTGGCTTGCAATACGGTGCGCAATGGTTGCACGTCGAGCATGTCGGCGCGGGTCGAGCGGCTGACCTGGCGGACCATGTCCAGCTCTTGCTCGGTGTCGGGGTAATCCATGCGGACCTTGAGCATGAAGCGGTCGAGCTCGGCTTCCGGTAACGGGTAAGTGCCTTCCTGCTCGATGGGGTTCTGCGTGGCCAGGACCATGAACGGTTGCGCGATGGGCAGGGCGCGGCCTTCGAGGGTGACTTGGCGTTCCTGCATGGCTTCGAGCAGCGCGGCCTGGGTTTTCGCCGGGGCGCGGTTGATTTCGTCGGCCAGCAGCAGGTTGGTGAACAGCGGGCCTTTGCGCAGCTTGAACTGCTCGGTGTTCAGGTCGTAGACCGCATGCCCGGTGACGTCGCTGGGCATCAGGTCCGGGGTGAACTGGATGCGCGCAAACTCGCCACCGAAGCAACGGGCCAGCGCCCGCACCAACAATGTCTTGCCCAGCCCCGGAACGCCTTCGAGCAGCACGTGGCCGCCGGCGATCAGTGCGGTGAGGACGTCATCGATCACGGTATTCTGGCCAATCACCGCTTTGCGCAATTCAGTTCTGACCGCCTGGGCCAACTGACTGGCGCGCTGGCGTTGCTGGGCGGCGTGGGTCTCGCTGCCAGGCTCGATCTGTTGACTCATAGCGTGTTCCTCAAGGTTTGCAGGTGGGCGACCTGACGGCTGAACTCAGCGCTGGACAGCCGCTGCTTCGGTCGCGGGCTCATGGCCTGGCTGATGGCGCGTGTGGGTTGGCCGGTCAGGCGTGCGAGCACCAGCCATTGTTCGGCGACGCCGAGTTGTTCATAACCGGGGTGACGGTGACGGACCCGGCGCAGGATGTCTTGCTGCAAGGCTTGCAACAGGGTGTGCTGACCGCTGCGGCGCAGGATGAAATCGGCGCTGGCGCGCAGGTGCTCTTGAAGTTGTCGGCGGGCTTTGGGCGCCGGTTGCAGCAGCGGACCATGACGGACCCCGACGCGCCAGATCCCAAGACCGATCAGGGCAATGAGCGCCACCAGCGCCTGGGGGAAGTTGCGCAACAGCAAGGTCGGCAAGCTGTCGTGATCGGTATTGAACAGCAATGTCACGCTCGTGTCGGCGGTCAGGTACCAGAGTAGCCAGGCGTTGTCGTACTGTCCGATGGCCGGGTTTTTCCACAGTTCGGCGTCGGTCACCACGGTGATCGAGCCGAGGCCGTGGTTCAGCTGCATCATGTGCGTGGCCTTGGCACTGTTGGCCCAGGCTTGCGCGAGGTTTTTCGGGTCTTCGAGATGGAACGCGGTGTCGAAGCTGGCGTAGGCCGGTGCTGTTTCATCTTCCAGATACAGCTTGGTCAGTTTCGGGTAGGTGTCGTCGAGGATGTCCGGCGGCGGCGCCTTGAGGTCTTTACTCAGCAACTGGTGCAACTGCACGCGATCAAGCAGCAGGTCGTTGCTCTGGCCAGTCTTTTCATCCCACACGGATTGGGCCACAAACAAAAGACGTCCGCCGGCCCGGGTCCAGTTCAACACCTGATCGATCTGGCGCGGTGACATGTTCGCGCGATCGCCGAGCAACAACAGGCTGTGTTGACGTGGATCGAGGATCGGCAAGATGTCGAGGCTATTGGCGTGGCTGACGCTCAAGCCCTGTTTGCGCAGGAAATACTCGGCAGCCAGATACGGATTTGCCTGGGCTTCGGGGGATGGACCGTGATCGATTTCTACCTGATAGGGCGTTGCCTTGAAATACAGATAGAGGCTCAGCGCGCCAAGCAGCAGGACGATGAGCGCGCCGCCACCGAACCACAAACGCCGGTTCACCGGGCGGCTCCCGGGCCGAACAATGCGCGCCAGCCATCACACAGTTCCTGCTGCAAATGCGCGGGTGGGAGTCGATGTCCGTAGGCCATGTTTTGCCAGTGCAAGGTCAGGGTTCTGCTGAAAGCGAGCAAGGCCGGTTGGTGCAGTTGCGCGACACGCTGCAGCACTTCGCCTTCGGTGTCGGCCGCTTTCAGCGCCATGTTGTGCTCATGCAGCAGGTGGCTGAGCAGGGCGCGATACAGCAACCCGAGGGCGGCGCGCGGGTTGTCTGGCCACAGACTTTCGGCGCTGGCTGCAATGTCGGCGGGCAAGGTTTCGCGATTCAACTCCAGGCCGAAAGCGCGTTGCGGCACGGCACGCGCAACCCGGCGGTTTATCCGTGGTCGACGGCTGACGAACGCCTGCAACCAGTCGCGGTAACGCCAGATCAGCAAGCCGATGGCCCCGATCACGGCGCCCCACAACAGCACTTCGATCAAGTTGGCGAGGAAACCGAAACGCTGGCTGTCGAACAGGCTGACCAGCGCTTTCAGCCAGTCAGGTGTCTTGCCGTCGTTCTGGTTTTGGCGGGCAGGTTCGTCTTCGCCAAATCGATAGCGGGTGACCGTTTCCTTATTCTTGAAGGGGGGCTGGGCGAGGAGGGTTTTGATGCTGTCTTTGGAGGCCTGGCTGGTCAGCGGTTGATCCAGCAGACGCGGGCTGTCCGGTGTAATGGCCGGCTCGTCGGCCCAGACATTCTGTGCCGTCGGCACCAGCAGCATGGCGGCCAGCAGCAATGTGACCGCCGTACTCATGAGGCGTTGGCGCAGTCGGCGGAACACCAGTTCGATGTCCCAGGCTTCCAGCACCGTGCGTCGATTCAGGTAAAGGCTGAAACCGCAGGCCACATAGATCGGCTCCCAGACAATCAGCACCAGCACGTAAAAGGCATTGGTCAGGTGCTCCAGCCATCGCCATTCCTGCACAGCGGCGGTAATCAGGGTTTGCCATCCCCAGTCCAGTTCGACCCGTTGCGGCAGGAACATGTAGAACAGCACCAGCAAACCAATCCACAGCGCACTTTCCAGATGCACGCCGATAATCGTCAACCATTGCGCGGCGCCAGCGTTGCGCTGCAGCAGCACGCTTAATCGTTGTTGGCGTGCTTCGCCCCCAAGGCCTTCAAGTTGTACCACCGGCATCAGGAAACTGCGGCTCAGGCTCAGCCGTCGCCAGGTCAGGCTTGCAAGCAATTGTGGCTTGAGCAGGCGCGGCCACTGGCGCAGCGCCTGTTTCAAGGTCGGCGTTTCACCAAACATGGCGCTCGACAGAATGTACAGCGGCAGCCGTTCGAAGGCCGGCTTAAGCCACCAGAAGATAAACAGCGCGAGTGACGGTGAATCCCACAGAAACAAGGTGAGCAGGGCGAAGACCGGCAAGGTGACGATGGCCCAGCTGGTCATCAGCAAGCGTCGATGGCGCTGGCTCAGCAGGACGCCCAGGTCCATGGCTTCCCATGTCGAGCGGGGGCGGATCACGACCGTGGCGTCACTCAGGCGCATGGCGGGTCCGTCCGGCAAACAGCAGATAAGTCGCCATCAACACCCATAGCGCCGCGCCGACCAGGTATTTGGTCATGGGGGCCGGCGCGGTCATTGATGACCAGTACGCTTCGATAAACGCGGCAATCAGTAGAAACAACATGACGCCACAGATCAGCAACACGCTTTTGCGCGCCGCCAGTCGCAATGCTTCGGCGCGGGGCAGGCGTCCCGGTGCGATCAAGGCCCAGCCCAGTTGCAGGCCGGCGGCACCGGCCAGGGCAATGGCGCTCAGTTCGAAGGCACCGTGCCCGATGACAAAGGACCAGAAGGTTTGCCCGTAGCCGATGTGCGTCAAGTGCCCGGCCACGGCCCCGATCATCAGCCCATTGAAGAACAGGAAAAACACGCTGCCCAGGCCAAAGAGTATTCCGCTGGCGAAGGTCTGAAAGGCGATGCCGATGTTGTGCATGATGTAGTAACCGAACATCACCCAGTCTTCACTGGCCGCACGCTGCGCCGAACGGCCCAGATGGCCGGCGACGGGGTCGTACATGCTTTGCATCTCACTGATCTGCTCGGCCGGGATCAGGTTGTAGACGAGGTCCGGGAACAGATACACCAGCAGCGCAAAGCCGATCAGGCTGCCGAAAAACATCAGGCCGGCGGCGAGTACAAAGCGCCATTGCTCGCGTACCAGTCGCGGAAAATCGGCCAGGATGAAGCCCAGGACGTTGGCGCCCAGCCGGCTGCGATGCCGATACAGTTGCTGATGCCCACGCAGCGCCTGTTGCTGCAACGAGTCGATCAGGAAACTGCTGTAGCCGCGCTCCTGAGCCAGCGCCAACTGGTGACAAAGGCGTCGATAGTCCTTGGGGAAACTGGCGATTCGGGTGGATTCCTTGTCCCGCTCCAATTGCTCGAGCATCAGCGAAAACTGCGCCCATTCGGCCTTGTGACGATTTTCGAAAAGACTTTGCTTCATGCCGGACCCAACAAGCCACGTGCAATGCCATTGAGTTCGGCCACTGCCCGTGGCTCGGGCACCTGCAACGGCTGGGCGAGGATGGACGCCAGTTCATTGACCCGTGCCCCCGAGAGTTCGCCCTGGCGTTCGGCGAAGCCAAGGATGGCGCGCTGTTCGGTCAGTGCCAGAGCAAAAGCCGGGCGCTGGGGAGGCGCATCGGGCAGGTGCGGACGGGCAAGCGGTTGCTCGCGATAAATCACCAGCGTGCCGGCGGCCAGGTCTCCGAGTCGTTTGAAGGTGGGGTGTTGCAGGCAGCAGATGGCACCGAGGAAATAACCGAAGGGCAACAGGTCGACGAATCGCAACAGGTTGCGCAGCAGCGAAGCGGACCAGCCTACCGGCGTGCCGTCGTCGTGCACCACGCGCAATCCCATCCATTGTTTGCCCGGTGAGCGTCCCTGGTTGAGCACCTCGAACAGCACCATGTACCACCAGCTCACCGCGAACAACAGAATCGAGCCAAGCCCTGCGCCGAGTTTTCCCAGAAACGCCAACACGACAAACAGGACGCCGAGGATCAGTCCGCGCAGCCCCAGGTCGATGGCGAAGGCCAGCGCACGGACCATCAACCCGGCCGGGCGCAGTGGCAAATCGATGCCTTCGGGCGTCTCGATTTGATACCGCGTGTCCAGTGGCGGGGACAGCGTCGCTTTCCTTGGCAGTGCTGTGGTCTCGAGCATGGGCAACCTTATGTGACCTGTTCGGGATTCGATGTTCGTCCGATGCTAGCAGCCTCTCGGGGGGAAACGACATAACTATGTATTGCACGGTGAGTAGGCAGAGGTGATTGAATGACAAGATTACTGGCCGGGGCGGGATGTGAACGCCTAGACTTCGCCGATCTTCAGTTCAGGAACAGCCCGTGACCTCGATCTTCTGGTACGACTACGAAACCACTGGCATCAATCCGCGATGCGACCGCCCGCTGCAGGTGGCGGGGATTCGCACCGACTTCGATCTCAATGAAATAGACGAACCGGTCAACCTCTTTTGCCAGCCCAGTGAAGACATCCTGCCGCATCCGGCCGCCTGCGCGATCACCGGCATTACCCCAGGCCAGTTGGCCGAACAGGGTTTGCGCGAAGCCGACTTCATGACCCGGGTGCACGCCCAGCTCGCTGCGCCGGGGACGTGCGGGGCGGGGTACAACACGCTGCGCTTCGACGACGAGATGACACGTTACAGCCTGTATCGTAATTTTTTCGACCCGTATGCCCGTGAGTGGCAGGGCGGTAACAGTCGCTGGGACCTGATCGACGTGGTGCGGGCGGCGTATGCCTTGCGCCCCGACGGCATCGTCTGGCCAACCGATGAGGAAGGGCGGGTCACGCTCAAGCTCGAACGGCTGACCGCCGCCAATGGCATTGACCACGGCAGTGCCCACGAGGCGTTATCGGACGTTCGCGCCACCATCGCACTTGCGCGCCTGATTCGTGAAAAGCAGCCGAAGTTGTATGACTGGCTGTTTCAGCTGCGCGGCAAACAAAAGGTCATGGACCAGATTCGCCTGTTGCAGCCGATGGTGCATATCTCCGGGCGTTTCTCGGCCGCACGAAGTTACGTCGGTGTGGTGCTGCCGCTGGCTTGGCATCCGCGCAACAAAAACGCTTTGATTGTCTGTGACCTGCACCTCGATCCCCAAGGGTTGCTCGATCTGGATGCCGACGCCTTGCGCCAGCTGCTGTATACCCGTCGCGATGACTTGGCGGAAGGTGAACTGCCGGTGCCGCTCAAGCTCATCCATATCAACAAGTGCCCGGTGGTGGCGCCGTTGTCGGTGCTGCGTCCAGACGATCAACAGCGCCTGGGGCTGGACATGGTGCTTTATCAGGAGCGCGTGCTGCGGCTAAGTGACGCACAACAGGTTTGGCGGGATAAGGTACTGGCGATTTATGCCGGTGAAGACTTCACTCAGAGCCAGGACCCCGAACAACAGTTATACGATGGTTTTATCGGTGATCGGGATCGACGGCTATGTGAGCAAGTCCGAGCGGCCGACCCTGTCCAATTATCACAAGAGCAATGGCCTTTCGATGACGAACGTTTGCCTGAATTGTTGTTTCGTTATCGCGCACGTAACTTCCCTGATACGTTGAGTTTCGAGGAGCAAGAGCGCTGGCGAATATTCTGTCAGCAACGTTTGTCAGATCCTGAGTGGGGGGCGCCAAATACGCTGCAAACTTTCATGGAGGCTGCTGCCCAACTGGCAATTACCGCTACATCGTTTCAGCGGGAGGTGCTCAATGAATGGCAGAATTATGTCCAGGAATTACGCAAACGTTTAAATCTTTGAAAACGAAAATACCGCAGCCTGAATTGCAGACATAAAAAAACGCCAGCATCTGCTGGCGTTATTTTTTGTCGCGGATAAGTCTTTGACAAACTCTGTGGCTTAGCCCAGCAGAGTAGCCCAACCTTCTACCACGTCACCGCCCCACTTGGCTTTCCACTCTTTCAGAGTCTTGTGGTTGCCACCTTTGGTTTCGATGACTTCGCCGTTGTGCGGGTTTTTGTATTGCTTAACTTTACGGGCACGTTTGGTGCCAGTAGTTTTTACTGCGCCACCGCGTGGAGCCTTGGTTTTGGATTCTGGATCCAGCAGCGCGATGATGTCACGCAGGGACTTGGAGTATTCGCCCATCAGGGTGCGCAGTTTGCCTTCGAATTCCAGCTCGGTTTGCAGTTTGTCGTCTTGGGACAGGTTCTTCAAACGGGCTTGCAGCTCTTTGATAGCTTCTTCGGTGGCGCGGTATTCGTTGATCAAGGACATGGGGACTACCTTATGTTTAGCGCTGGATGGCAGGTGACAGTGCCGCAATAATAGTCAGGGTGTTTCATCAAGTAAACATTTAACCGGTGTTTTACTTAAATTAGTTGCGAGGGATTAGGGCGCGAATTTCAGGTGCAGTTAAAAGTGTGATGCGGTCATCACAGATATTCACAATTGTGCTCTTGAAGAGTGCCTGCAAGAACACCATCGCGCGGGCAGGCGAAGGGCTGATTGAACCTGTTCCACTGACCTGCGTGCGCGACCGTGTCATCAATACTGCAGTTTTGCTGCGCAATCGCTAGAATGGCCGCCTTTGCGAAGTTCTGGAGTTTTACCCTCATGCGCACTTTTCGGCTGGTGATTGCTTGCCCGGACCGCGTCGGTATCGTTGCTAAAGTCAGTAACTTTCTGGCGTCACATAACGGCTGGATCACGGAAGCGAGCCATCACTCTGACAATCAGAACGGCTGGTTCTTCATGCGTCACGAGATCCGTGCCGATTCGTTGCCTTTCGGTATCGAAGCCTTTCGCGAAGCGTTTGCGCCGATTGCCCAAGAGTTCTCGATGAACTGGCGCATCACCGACACTGCGCAGAAGAAGCGCGTGGTGTTGATGGCCAGCCGTGAGTCCCACTGCCTGGCCGACTTGCTGCACCGCTGGCACAGTGATGAACTGGACTGCGAAATCTCTTGCGTCATTTCCAACCATGACGACTTGCGTAGCATGGTCGAGTGGCACGGCATTCCTTATTACCACGTACCGGTCAATCCGCAGGACAAAGAACCGGCCTTCGCCGAAGTCTCGCGCCTGGTCAAACAGCATGATGCTGAAGTGGTGGTACTTGCCCGTTACATGCAAATCCTGCCACCTGAGTTGTGCCGTGAATATGCGCACAAGGTCATCAATATTCACCACAGCTTCCTGCCGTCGTTCGTTGGGGCCAAGCCGTATCACCAGGCTTCCATGCGTGGCGTGAAGTTGATCGGCGCGACCTGCCACTACGTGACCGAAGAGCTGGACGCCGGTCCGATCATCGAGCAGGACGTGGTACGTGTCAGCCACAGTGACAGCATCGAAGACATGGTGCGTTTCGGCCGTGACGTCGAGAAAATGGTACTGGCGCGCGGTCTGCGTTATCACCTGGAAGATCGGGTTCTGGTACACGGCAACAAAACCGTGGTTTTCTGACCGCTGCACAATACGGTTGAAATTCGAAGGGCCTGGGCGTTCAATCGCTTCAGGCCCTTCGCCGTTTCTGCACTGAGGACATGACCATGGCCGATCCACTCGACAAAGCCACTTCCAAGGCCCCGGCCACAGTGGGGGAGGGGTGTTTGAGTCGCTACGACCCGGATGACATGAGCCCCGAAGACGGCACGGAGTTTCCCGGTGCTGCCGAGTTGTGGGAGCAACTGCAGCAAAAAACCGAGGACACGCCTAAGCCTGCTTGAACCTCATCAACTTCTTCAGCAGCGGTCGGCCCAACATCAGCAAAAACACCGGGCCACCCACCACCAGGTAGAAGTAATAGGTCACCGCGCGCCAGATCAGAATGGCTGCCGCCGCAGTGGACTTGCCCACCATCGGCGCCAGCAGCGCCGCCGATGTTAATTCCGCCGCACCGGCACCGCCCGGCAGCAGGCTGAATTGCCCCGCACTCAGCGACAGCATCTGGATCAGAAAGCACCAGGCCCACTGCAAATCCGCGCCGAGCCCGCGCAACGCCAGATACAACACGCTGTAACGCAGGAGCCAATGCACGCAGGTCAGGGCAAAGACCTTAATCAGCGTCTGCCATGGCAACTTCAATGTGTCAGTGAACGCCGCCAGGAAGTGCAGGAGTTTTCGTGCCCAGCGCAGGCGCGTGGTGCCTTTGACATTCAGGCGGACGAGCAACCGTCCGCTCAGGCGAATCAGTCGTCGATGGTAGCGGGCGACCAGCAGGCAACTGAACAGTCCGCCGAACATCGAGATGGCGCTGACGGTCAGCAGCCACTCCAGGCGTTCGCTGAGGTGCTGGAACAGCGCATAAATCAGAATCGCGCTCAATGCACAGAGGAAAAACAGCAGGTCGCTCAGTTGGTCCATGGCGAACACGGCGCTGCCCCTTGCTGGCCGCACGCCGTTACGCGCCAGTAGCGCCATGATGGTCAGCGGTCCGCCGCTGCCGCCGGGGGTGGCGCAGTAGGCAAACTCGGCTGCCATGACCACGCCCAGGCTTTTGACCCGCCCGACCTTGGCGCGTTGATCGCCCAGCAACAGGCGCAAGCGCAGGGTGTTGACCCCCCAGCACAGAAAGATCATGCCGAACATGATCAGCAATTGATTCAACGGAAAGCTTTGCAGGCGTGACCACGTCTGATTGCCGCCGAGCAGCAATGGAATCAGCACTGCGGCAAGCAGGGCGAGAAACAGCAGAATCCCGCGACTCATGCGACGCAACCGATACGGTCACTTTGCAACGAGAGCCATTGGGCTTTAGTCATTGGCACGCGCCCCTCATCCAGCAGGCGCTTGAGGGTCTGTAGCCAATAATTACGTGAAAACCCATGGCGCATGTCCACCGGATGCACGCCGAGTCGAATCACTGGCGCGTGCCGCCAGTGCTGCTCGCGCTGGTCGCTGAGGACTTTTGACAAGCCCCGACGCCAGGCGCTACGCGCACTCCAGACCAGCCCTGGGGCGTCGATGGCAGTGAAATCCGGCAGGCGATAGAGGTGCTGTGAATCGCTGGTGTATTTGAGCGGTAACTGGCGCAGTGCCTGACGGGTGCCGTCGCTCATCAGCCAGGCCGGCGCGACGAAGCCTTGCAGTGGCCACCGATAGCGATGGAATACTTCCATTCCCGCACGCAGACGGGAGAGGGCGGCGGCTTGCGACAAGTTGTAAAACTCGCCTTCGTGGGTGTAGATCCTGCGCATGAACCAGTCTCTGGGGTTGCCGGGGGATGGGCCTTCATCGCAATGAAAGTAGCCGTGCAACGCCAGCTCGTCACCTCGGGCGACTCGGTGTGTGAGCAGGCGCCTGAAGCCTGGATGGGCGTCGAGATTGTTATGCCTGTGAAAGTCGGGCACCACAAGCCAGGTCATCGGCACCTCGCCCAAGGCATCGACGGCTTCGACAAAAGGTTGGTAGTCAGCCCAGGTTTGCGGCGCAACGTCGTGCAGCACGAGTAACAGGCTGGGCGGATTCATGGGTTCAACCATTGGCGGTCAGCGGCCATTGGCTGCCGAGAACCGCGTGGTAGTGGCCCAACAGACTGTTGACCACATTGTCCCAGGCGTAATGCTGTTCGACATGACTGCGAGCGCGTTTGCCCAAAGCGGCGCTGCCCTGGCTGAACAGTTCGCGCACAGCGTTGGCCATCGCCAGGGGACTGTTAGGTGTGCACAGCACGCCACAAGCGTCGGTAACGACTTCCCTAAAGGCTCCGGCGGCGACCGCCACGACTGGAATGCCGCTGGCCATGGCTTCGAGAATCACCAGGCCGAAGGTTTCCTGATCACCGGCATGCAGCAGCGCATCGGCGCTGGCCATCAAACGCGCGACTTGCGTGGCCGGGCAGAACTCGTCGACGACGGTCACGTTGTCTGGCACCACGGCGGGCATCGAGGAACCGACCAGGAGCAGGTGATATCGAGGCCCCAGGCGCTTCATGCAAGCCAGCAGGACCGGCAGGTTTTTTTCCTTGGAACCACGGCCGGCGAAGATCAGCAGATGGGTGTTTTCGTCGATGCCCAATTCGGCGCGCAGACCGGGGTCCCTGGCGTCGGGATTGAAGGTCTGAAGGTCGACCCCCAAGGGCTGTACGAACACATTCTTCACGCCCAGGCCGATCAACTTGTCGGCCATGACCTGGCTCGGTGCCAGGACCCGATCAAAGTTACCGTACAGCTTGCTGACATAGGCTTCGACATTGGGGGTCACCCAATTGCCCATCCGATTGCTGACCAGCAACGGCAGGTCTGAGTGGTAGAAACCGATCACCGGCACGTCCAGTTGTCTACGGGCATCCAGAGCGGCCCAAGCCGTGAGGTATGGATCGCCGACTTCGATCAGATCGGGCTGCAAGACTTGCAGGACATTTCGCCATGGGGCCAGACGAAGAGGGAAGCGATAACCCCTGCCAAAGGGCAGGGCCGGAGCCGGAACTTTGTAAACGCCATCCTGTTCACTCAAATGAGCGCCCGGGATCAGCAGGCTGTGGCGAATGCCTGGCTTGATGCTCAGGCGCCGGTGCTTGGCATCCAGATACGTGCGCACGCCACCGCTGGCCGGGGCGTAGAACATGGTTATGTCCGCGATATGCACAATGAGCATCCCTCCGGTCCGTTGTTCTCCCTTGGTTGACCTTTATGAAGGATAGATGTTCGTTTGGGGTTTTGTAGCGTGGGCGTCAGCGAGGTTTTTGCGGTGTATTACAGACCGCCATCGCGGGCAAGCCCGCGATGAGGTCAGTGAGAACGCCTTAAATTCTGAAACTACCCACCAACTGCTTAAGACGCGCCGCCTGCTGCTCCAGGTCCGAACACGCCCGCAACGTTGCCTGCAGGTTTTCCACGCCTTCCTGGTTCAGCGTGTTGATCTCGGTGATGTCGACGTTGATCGACTCCACGACAGCCGTCTGTTCTTCAGTTGCAGTGGCCACCGACTGGTTCATCCCGTCGATCTCGCCGATGCGCTGAGTCACGCTGTTCAAGCGCTCGCCGGCCAGGTTGGCGATTTCCACGCTGTCCTGGCTGTGGCGCTGGCTGTCGCTCATGGTGCTGACCGATTCCCGGGCGCCGACTTGCAGCTCCTCGATCATGGTTTGCACCTGTTGGGCCGACTCCTGCGTGCGGTGGGCGAGGTTGCGCACTTCATCCGCCACCACCGCAAAACCGCGTCCTGCCTCACCGGCACGGGCCGCTTCGATGGCGGCATTGAGCGCCAGCAGGTTGGTTTGCTGGGAGATGCTGGTGATCACTTCAAGAATCTGCCCGATGTTCACGGTCTTGCTGTTCAGCGATTCGATGTTGGTGCTCGAAGCGCTGAGCATGCTCGACAGCTGATTCATCGCTTTGATGCTGCGATCCACCACTTGCTGGCCGTCTTCGGCCAGGCTGCGGGCATCGCTGGCCTGGCTGGAAGCCTGGGCGGCGTTGCGGGCGATTTCCTGAGCCGCGGCGCCCAGCTCGTTGATGGCGGCGGCCACGCTGCTGGTGCGCGAAGCTTGCTGGTCGGAGTTGAACATCGACGAGTTCGATGCAGCCACCACACGCAGCGCGACTTCGTTGACCTGGCCGGTGGCCGAGGACACTTCGCGGATCGAGCCGTGAATACGCTCCACAAAACGGTTGAACGCGGTGCCGAGGACGCCGAACTCGTCGTTGTTCTGGATGGTCAGGCGCTTGGTCAAATCGCCCTCACCATCGGCGATGTCTTCCATGGCTCGGGTCATGACATGCAATGGCTGGATCAGGATGCGGATCAACATCCCGAGCAAGGCGATGATAATGGCCACTGCAATGACGGTCGCGATAATGGCCGAGGTGCGGAACTCGCTGAGCGTGGAGAAGGCTTTGCCTTTGTCCACGGAAAGGCCGATGTACCAGTTGACCGAGGACAGCCCCTTGATCGGGGTGAAGGTTACGATACGGGTTTTGCCGTCGACTTCGATTTCGCTCGGTTGACTGCTGATTGTCGGGGTGTCTTGCGGGTAGACATCCTTCAGGGTCTTCATCACCAGCGCCTTGTCTGGATGGACCAGAATCTTGCCGTCGGCGCTGACGAGGAAGGCATAGCCCATGCCATTGAAGTCCAGGGCGTTGAGGCTGTCAGCGATTACTTGCAGGCTCAGGTCGCCACCGACCACACCAATGTTCTGGCCGTCCTTGAGGACGCTGTTAACAATGGAAATCACCAACTGGCCGGACGCCAGATCGATGTACGGTTCGGTCAGGGCCGAACCGCTGGCGCTCTGGGCACTCTTGTACCAAGGGCGGGCGCGCGGGTCATAGCCGTCGGGCATCTTGCTGTCCGGGCGGATGATGAACGAGCCATCCTTGTTGCCCAGGTAGGCACCCATGAAGGTCGACGTCACAGCCTTTTGTTCAAGCAGCTTGGAGACGTTGCCCGTTTCGGGGTTCAGTGCAACGGTTTGCGCCAGGTTTTCGATCAACAGGCTGCGACCGGCCAGCCAGGTTTGAATGTTGTTGGCGGTGACTCTGCCCATCTCTTGCAGATAGTTGTCCAGATCCCTGCGGATCGCATTGCGCTGTAAATAGTCGTTGTACAGGGTGAACGAGGCAAAAGCGGCAATAACGATTAGGGCGGCGGCAAGCAAAATTTTGTGACTGAAGCGCAGGTTTTTGTTCATGGCTTGGGGTTCCGCTAAGGTCTTAATGTCCTGAGCGTGCTTTTATAAAGGCACGCAAACTGGGCAATGTTGAAAAAGCTGATATTTCCGTCCTCTCCTTAGGGAATTACCGACGCTTGTTTCGCATTGGTCTCACAACTATTTGTATCGGCCATGCAGGGCCAAAGATTAACCATGGGTGACAAAATGCCTGACTCATCGCAACTCGTTATCGGAGCCGACCTTGCCGGCCAGCCTGTCGCTCAGGCCATGCGCCTGACCAATCGTCACGGTCTGATCGCGGGTGCGACCGGGACCGGTAAAACCGTCACGTTGCAGCGCCTCGCCGAAGCCTTCAGCGATGCGGGCGTGGCGGTGTTTGCGGCAGACATCAAGGGCGACCTGTGTGGCCTGGGGGCTGCCGGCAACCCGCAAGGCAAAATCGCCGAGCGGATCGCCGGGATGCCGTGGCTGAACCATAAGCCGGCGGCCTATCCGGTCACCCTGTGGGACATTCACGGTCAGTCCGGTCATCCATTGCGCACGACCTTGAGCGAAATGGGCCCGCTGCTGATCGGCAGTCTGCTGGAACTGACTGACAGCCAGCAGTCGGCGTTGTACGCGGCTTTCAAGGTCGCGGACCGCGAAGGGCTGTTGCTGCTGGACCTCAAGGATTTGAAGGCGCTGCTCAATCACCTGCGTGACCATCCCGAAATGCTCGGGGACGATGCGGCGTTGATGACCACCGGTTCCAGCCAGGCATTGCTGCGGCGCCTGGCGACGCTGGAACAACAGGGCGCCGAAGCGCTGTTCGGCGAACCGGCACTGCAACTGGAAGACATTCTGCAGCCGACGGTCGACGGGCGCGGGCGCATTCATCTGCTGGATGCCAGTCGTCTGGTTCACGAGGCGCCGAAGGTGTATGCGACGTTCCTGCTGTGGTTGCTGGCTGAACTGTTCGAGCAACTGCCCGAGCGCGGCGATGCGGATAAACCGCTGCTGGCACTGTTTTTCGACGAAGCCCATTTATTGTTCGCGGGCACGCCCAAGGCGTTGCAAGATCGCCTGGAGCAAGTGGTGCGGCTGATTCGCTCAAAAGGGGTGGGCGTGTATTTCGTCACCCAATCGCCGGGCGACTTGCCGGACGACGTGCTGGCCCAACTCGGCCTGCGTATCCAGCATGGTCTGCGCGCCTTCACGGCCAAAGAACAGAAATCCTTGCGGGCGGTGGCCGATGGGTTTCGACCGAATCCGGCGTTTGACGCCTTGTCGGTGCTCACTGAGCTGGGAATCGGCGAGGCGCTGGTCGGCACGTTACAGGACAAGGGCACGCCGGAGATGGTCCAGCGTGTATTGGTTGCTCCACCGCAATCGCGGATCGGGCCGTTGACGGAAACCGAGCGCACGATGCTGATCGCCGGGTCGCCGTTCAAGGGGCGGTATGACAAGCCGATTGATCGGGAGTCGGCGTATGAAATATTGATGGGCCGCAAAGGACTGGCGCCGGAGCCCGAGGCCGTGCCGGGCAAACCTGCGCCAGAGGAACCGAGTTTTACCGATAAGGCCGGAGAATTCCTCGGGACGGCGGCAGGGCAGGCGCTTAAATCGGCGATGCGTCAGGCGGCCAATCAATTGGGCCGACAACTGGTACGCGGTTTGATGGGGTCATTGCTCGGAGGCAGCAAACGCCGCTAGCCAGTGGGCACGGTCCAAATGTGGGAGCGGGCTTGCTCGCGAAGACGGTGTGTCAGTCGAAATCATTGTTAAATGACACACCGCTTTCGCGAGCAAGCCCGCTCCCACAGGGGTTCGATGTCAGTCTTTAGGTTTTGCGTGCGCCGCCAGTCGTTCCAGTGCTGCCCGCAGATTCGGATCGCTGATCCCGTCGGCGGTCGCTTGAATGGTCGCGCCGGCATCGATCGACAAACTGATGGTATGGCCTGCCGCGCCTTGCTGAACGGTCGGCGGCTGTACCTTGAACAGAATTCGCGTCAGGCTGGCGAACTCATCAAACATCTGTAGCTGTCGTTGCAGGCGCTTTTGCTGGTAGCGCAGACGGGTCGCCCAATGGCCGTCGGTGACGATCAGCAACAAACTGCCTTCGCGCCATGACGCCACATGGCAGTGCTCGCGGGCGGCAGGCTGCAATTGGCTTTCGAGCAGACGTTGTAAATGACCCAGGCGTTGAGCGTGGCCGAAGATGGCTTTCAGCGGTTTGGCTTCGCGAAGCAGAACGGCGGGTGCTCTGGCCGTAAGAGGGCGAAATGCCATGATCAGACACCTGAAGTAACAGAGCTGCCATGGTAGCAGAAAGCGCTCCCTGCACCCGACCCATTGCTTTGCGCGCGCTTTACCCATTAAATCAACAAGTAACTTCTGCCGTGAATGACTTGAAGTTGCGCAAAAAGCCCTTATTTTAAGTGAGCCCCGTCATAGCGCAGTGCATGCATCGTGGAACAACGCCACTTTCCTCACCATCGTTTCCGGGTAGAATGCTCGTTCGCATGCGGCCATGAGGGCTGCACGGGCGACTCACGGGGCCGCCCTCCATCCCTTTAGTGTGGAAGATCCTGCCGATATGTTTGCGCCTTTGTTAAAGAAACTTTTTGGAAGCAAGAACGAGCGTGAAGTCAAACGCATGCTCAAGACGGTGCAACTCGTCAATGCCTTCGAAGAGCAAATGGTGGCCCTTTCGGACGATCAATTGCGTGCCAAGACAGATGAGTTCAAGGCCCGCATCGCCAAAGGGGAAACCCTCGACAAGCTGCTGCCAGAAGCCTTCGCGGTCGCCCGCGAAGCCGGTAAGCGCGTCATGGGTATGCGTCACTTCGATGTCCAGCTGATCGGCGGCATGACCTTGCATGAAGGCATGATCGCGGAAATGCGTACCGGTGAAGGCAAGACCCTGGTGGCAACACTGGGTGTTTACCTCAACGCGCTGTCCGGCAAGGGCGTGCACGTTGTGACGGTGAACGACTACCTGGCCCGACGCGACGCCAACTGGATGCGCCCGCTCTACGAATTCCTCGGCATGACGGTCGGCGTGGTTACGCCATTCCAGCCGCCGGAAGAGAAACGCCTGGCTTACGCCGCCGATATCACCTACGGCACCAACAACGAATTCGGGTTTGACTACCTGCGCGACAACATGGCGTTCAGCATGGAAGAAAAATTCCAGCGCGAACTCAATTTTGCCGTGATCGACGAAGTCGACTCCATCCTCATCGACGAAGCCCGTACCCCGCTGATCATTTCCGGTCAGGCCGAGGACAGCTCCAAGCTGTACATCGAGATCAACAAACTGATCCCGCAGCTGGAATTGCATGTCGAAGAAGTAGAAGGCGTCGTCACCAAGGCCGGCCATTACACCGTCGACGAGAAGACCCGTCAGGTCGAACTCAACGAAGCCGGTCACCAGTTCATCGAAGAAATGCTCACCCGTGTCGGTCTGCTGGCCGAAGGCGAGAGCCTGTATTCGGCGCATAACCTGGGCCTGCTGACCCACGTTTATGCTGGTCTGCGTGCGCACAAGCTGTTCCATCGCAACATCGAATACATCGTGCAGGACGGTCAGGTTGTCCTGGTCGACGAGCACACCGGTCGTACCATGCCGGGTCGCCGTCTGTCCGAAGGCCTGCACCAGGCGATCGAAGCGAAGGAAAACCTGAACATCCAGGCCGAAAGCCAGACCCTGGCGTCGACCACGTTCCAGAACTACTTCCGTCTGTACAACAAGCTGTCCGGCATGACCGGTACCGCCGACACCGAAGCGTTCGAATTCCACCAGATCTACGGTCTGTCGGTGATGGTTATCCCGCCGAACAAGCCGCTGGCGCGTAAAGACTACAACGACCTGGTGTTCCTGACCGCCGAAGAGAAATACGCGGCGATCATCAACGACATCAAGGAATGCATGACCCTGGGCCGTCCGGTGCTGGTGGGTACTGCAACCATCGAAACGTCCGAGCACATGTCTGCGCTGCTGCAGAAAGAAGGCATCGAACACAAGGTCCTGAACGCCAAGTTCCACGAAAAAGAAGCCGAGATCATTGCCCAGGCCGGTCGTCCGGGCGCACTGACCATCGCCACCAACATGGCCGGTCGTGGTACCGACATCCTGTTGGGCGGTAACTGGGAAGTGGAAGTCGCCTCGCTTGAAGACCCGACCCCTGAGCAGATTGCCCAGATCAAGGCCGACTGGCAGAAACGTCACCAGCAAGTGCTGGAGTCGGGCGGCTTGCAGGTGATCGCTTCCGAGCGTCACGAATCGCGCCGTATCGACAACCAGTTGCGTGGTCGTGCCGGTCGTCAGGGTGACGCCGGTTCCAGCCGTTTCTACCTGTCCCTGGAAGACAGCCTGATGCGCATCTTCGCCTCTGACCGGGTGAAGAACTTCATGAAAGCGTTGGGCATGCAGTCCGGTGAAGCGATCGAGCACCGCATGGTGACCAACGCCATCGAGAAGGCTCAACGCAAGGTTGAAGGCCGTAACTTCGACATTCGCAAGCAATTGCTCGAGTTCGACGACGTCAACAACGAACAGCGTAAAGTGATCTATCACATGCGTAACAGTTTGTTGGCCGCCGACAACATCGGCGAGACCATTGCCGACTTCCGTCAGGACGTGCTCAACGCAACCGTCAGCGCTCACATTCCACCACAATCGCTGCCTGAGCAGTGGGACGTGGCCGGTCTGGAAGCCGCGTTGCAGAGCGACTTCGGCGTGGCGTTGCCGATCCAGAAATGGCTCGACGAAGACGATCACCTGTATGAAGAGACCCTGCGCGAGAAGCTGCTGAACGAATTGCTGGCCGCGTACAACGAGAAAGAAGAGCAGGCGAGCGCCGAAGCGCTGCGCACCTTCGAGAAGCAAATCGTTCTGCGTGTGCTTGATGACTTGTGGAAAGACCACCTGTCGACCATGGATCACCTGCGTCACGGCATTCACTTGCGTGGTTATGCGCAGAAGAACCCGAAGCAAGAGTACAAGCGCGAGTCGTACACGCTGTTCTCCGAGCTGCTGGATTCGATCAAGCGCGACTCGATCCGTGTGCTGTCGCACGTTCAGGTTCGCCGCGAAGATCCGGAAGCCGAAGAGCAACGCCTGCGTCAGGAAGCCGAAGCACTGGCCGCCCGCATGCAGTTCGAACACGCCGAAGCGCCTGGCCTGGAAGCGCAACCGGAACTGATCGGTGAAGAGGTTGATGTAGCCCTTGCCATCGCCCCGGTCCGCAACGACCAGAAGCTGGGCCGTAACGAACTGTGCTACTGCGGTTCGGGCAAGAAATTCAAGCATTGCCACGGGCAGATCCAGTAATACCCGTTTCAACCGCTGAAATACCCGCGCCGCGACCGGCTTTAGCCGTCGCGGCGTTTTGCCATTTAAACCACCGTTCTTCCTGAAAGCGGTGCTGACATCATTTATTAAGGAGCGCATTCATGGCTGTTGGTCTTGGTCCTTTGCCAACGTTGCACCCGGTTGCCGGTTTTGAACTCGGTATCGCCTCGGCCGGCATCAAGCGCCCCGGGCGCAAGGATGTCGTGGTCATGCGCTGCGCCGAAGGTTCCACGGTCGCGGGCGTGTTCACCCTGAACGCCTTTTGCGCCGCTCCGGTGATTCTGGCCAAGCAGCGCGTGCAAGGTCCGGTGCGTTACCTGCTGACCAACACCGGCAATGCCAACGCCGGTACTGGCGAGCCAGGCCTGGCTGCCGCCGAGCGCACCTGCGCCAAGCTGGCTGAACTGACTGGCGTCGATGCAAGCCTGGTGCTGCCGTACTCCACGGGTGTAATCGGCGAGCCGCTGCCGGTGGAGAAAATCGAAGGCGCCTTGCAGGCTGCGCTGGATGATCTGTCGGTCAACAACTGGGAAGCGGCCGCCACCGGCATCATGACCACTGACACGTTGCCAAAAGGCGCGAGCCGTCAGTTCCAGCACGACGGCGTGACCATCACCGTCACCGGTATCAGCAAAGGCGCGGGCATGATTCGTCCGAACATGGCGACCATGCTCGGCTACATCGCTACCGACGCCAAAGTCTCCCGCGATGTGCTGCAGAACCTGTTGCTGGATGGCGCCAACAAGTCGTTCAACCGCATCACCATCGACGGCGACACGTCGACCAACGACTGCTGCATGCTGATCGCCACCGGTCAGGCGGCGCTGCCGGAAATCACTTCGTCCAACGGTGAATTGTTCGCCAAGCTCAAGCAGGCTGTGTTTGAAGTGTGCATGGACGTGGCCCAGGCCATCGTTCGCGACGGCGAAGGCGCGACCAAGTTCGTTACCGTTGAAGTCAATGGCGGCGGCAATCACCAAGAGTGCCTGGACGTTGCTTACACCGTGGCGCACTCGCCGCTGATCAAGACCGCACTGTTTGCCTCCGACCCGAACTGGGGCCGCATTCTGGCCGCCGTTGGTCGTGCCGGCGTGCCGAATCTGGACGTGAGCAAGATCGACGTGTTCCTCGGCGAAGTGTGTATCGCCAGCCATGGCGCCCGCGCCGCGACCTACACCGAAGCCCAGGGCGCGGCGGTGATGCAACAGGAAGAAATCACCATTCGGATCGAGTTGGGTCGCGGCGATTGCAGCGAAACCATCTGGACCACCGACCTGTCCCACGAATACGTGAAGATCAACGCCGAGTACCGTACTTGATCATTCGTTAGACCGAGTCGCTGCCATCGCGAGCAGGCTCGCTCCCACAAGAGATCTCCAGTGAATACAACATTTGTGTTCCGCGGCATCGAATGTGGGAGCGGGCTTGCCCGCGATGACGGACTGCCAGTCACTACAAGACTGGCCTGTTTCCTCATCAAAAGGTCCCGAACATGAGCCTCCACCTGATCATCGGCGACAAACTGCATTCCTCCTGGTCCCTTCGCGGCGCGCTGGCCCTCGAACTCACCGGCGCTCCCTACACCGAAGAGCTGATCAAACTGGGCAAACCGGACACCCGCGAACGACTGCTCAAGCACTCGCCGACCGGCAAGGTTCCGTTGTTGAAAACCGAACATGGCACCATCGCCGACTCCCTGGCGATTGCCGAATACCTGGCCGAGCAATTTCCCGACGCCGGCCTCTGGCCCAAAGACACCGCGGCCCGTGCCCAGGCGCGTTCGGCCTGTGCGCAGATGCACGCCGGGTTCTTTGCCATGCGCGGCAACATGCCGTTCGACTTGAGCCACGATGCGCCTTTATCGCCGATGCCCACTGACGTTCAAGCGGACATCGAACGCATGCTGGCGTTGTGGGCCGAATGCCGAGCGGCGTCGACGCAAACCGGTCCGTTCCTGTTTGGCCGCGCGACCCTGGCAGACGCATTCTTTGCGCCGATTGCCGTGCGTCTGCGCACCTACCAGGTGAAGTTGCCTGCCGTGGACGAGGCCTACGTCGAAACCCTTTACCAATGGCCAGCGTTCAAGGCCTGGCAGAAGGCAGGTCTGGAGGAGGTTGGACAGTGAAACGAGTACACGTAGCCGCCGCCGTTATCCGTGACAGCAGTGGCAAAATCCTGATCGCACGCCGCGCCGACACCCAGCACCAGGGCGGTTTGTGGGAATTCCCGGGCGGCAAGGTCGAGGACGACGAATCGGTCGAAACCGCTTTGGCACGCGAGCTTCATGAAGAGCTGGGCATTGTGGTCAGCGCCGCGCGGCCGTTGATCAAGGTTCGTCACGATTACCCGGACAAGCAAGTGTTGCTGGACGTCTGGGAAGTCTCGGCCTTTACCGGCGAACCCCATGGCGCCGAAGGTCAGCCTCTGGAATGGGTGACTCAGCGCGACCTGCTGAGTTACGAGTTCCCGGCAGCCAACCGGCCAATCGTCGCGGCGGCACGCTTGCCCGCCGAATATTTGATTACCCCGGAAGACCTGGAAACCCCGGCCTTGCTGCGTGGTATTCAGAAAGCCATCGCTGGCGGTATCAAGCTGATCCAGCTGCGAGCGCCTAACGGCTACGACCCGAAATACCGCGATCTGGCCGTGGATGCGGCGGGGCTCTGTGCCGGCAAGGCGCAGTTGATGATCAAAGGGCCGTTCGAATGGTTGGGCGACTTCCCGTCCGCCGGTTGGCACATCACCGCCGCACAATTGCGCAAATACGCAGCGGCGGGGCGTCCGTTACCGGCGTCGCGCTGGTTGGCGGCGTCTTGCCACAACGCTGAAGAGTTGGCGCTGGCCGAAGAGATGGGCGTGGACTTTGTGACCCTGTCGCCTGTGCAGCCGACCCAGACGCATCCTGATGCGCAGCCGTTGGGTTGGGAGCAGGCTTCGGTGTTGATCGAAGGTTTCAGCAAACCGGTGTTCCTGCTCGGCGGCGTCGGCCCGGCCGAACGGCAAAAGGCCTGGGAAGCCGGGGCTCAGGGCGTGGCGGGGATTCGGGCGTTCTGGCCTGAGGCTTGATTATTGCGGAGAGGCCAATGGCCTCATCGCGAGCAGGCTCGCTCCCACATTGGTTTTGTGTACACCGCAATTCACTGTGGGAGCGAGCTTGCTCGCGATAGCGTCCTTAAATATGCCGATTATTCCTGAGGTTTAGCAGCCGGCTGCCACAAAATCTCGGCAATTCCTTGCCGCTTGGCGATCACCCTTGCCATTACAAACAGCAAATCCGACAACCGATTGATGTACGCCAGCCCAACCCCAGTCAGCGGCTCAATCGCATTCAACTGCTGACACCGTCGCTCTGCACTGCGCGCCAGGCTTCGGCAGACATGGGCCTGGGCAATCAGCGCCGAGCCGCCCGGCAGAATGAAATTCTCCAGCGGTCCCAACTCTTCGTTCCACACATCGATCGCCGCTTCCAGCCGTTCGATTTCCGCGATGTTCAACGCCTGATACTCCGGCATCGCCAGTTCACCCCCCAGATCGAACAAACGATGCTGGCAAGGCGCCAAGATCTCGATGACTTCGTTCAATCCCGGATACGTGGCACTTTCAGTCGTCAGCCCGGCCAACAGCACACCCACCTGACTGTTCAGCGTATCGACTTCGCCAATGGCTTCGATCCGCGGATGGTCCTTGGGTACACGGCGGCCATCGCCCAAGCCGGTTTCGCCCTTGTCACCAGTGCGGGTGTAAATTTTCGACAGGCGAAAGCCCATGGTTACCTCGATAGCTGATTGAGTTCTTGTGAGATCACTGGGGTGCCCGCCAGCGGCAGGCGCAAGGTGAAGCAGGTGCCTTGGCCCGGTGTCGATTGCACCTCCATCTGTCCCTTGTGGTTGTTGGTGATGATGAAATACGAGACCGACAGGCCAAGGCCGGTGCCCTGGCCGATTTCCTTGGTGGTGAAGAACGGCTCGAAGGTGCGTTTGCGCACGCTCTCGCTCATGCCGATGCCGTTGTCCTCGACCTGGATCTCGGCCCACGGCGGATTCAGCTTGGTGCGCAGGATGATCCGCCCGGGTTCGCTGTCGTCTTCACGCTGGTGAATGGCCTGGGCGGCGTTTTTAAGCAGGTTGAGCAGCACCTGTTCCAGTTCGTTGGCGGTGCCGGGCACCGGCCCCAGTGCCGGGTCGAACTGGCGAATGATTGCCTGGCCCTTGAAGTCGAAGCCAATGGCCAGGTCGAAGTCGTTGCCGGCGATTTCCACCGCTTGATCGATCAGCGCCGGCAGGTCGCACGGGGCCATTTGCCGCGTGCTGCGGCGGCTGAAGCTGAGCATGTGGGTGACGATCTTTGCTGCTCGGGCACCGGCCTGTTGAATGCCGTCGAGCAACTGTGGCACTTCCCGCGATTGCAGGTATTTGTTGACCGTTTCCAGCGGGATACCGATTTGCTCGGCTTGTTCCAGGTTCTTCGGCAAATCAGGCGACAGGCGTCGGCGGATGTTCTGCACGTTATGCAGGATCGCGCCCAAGGGGTTGTTGATCTCGTGGGCCATGCCGGCGGCGAGGCCACCAACCGAGAGCATTTTTTCCGACTGCACCATCATTTCTTCCAGGGACAGGCGCTGGGTAATGTCGTCGATACGAATCACCACACCGCGCCCCGCGCCGCCCATCAGCGGGTAGAACGTCAGGGCGTAATGCTTGGGTTCGTCGTCCTTGAACCAGGTCACGCGCTCGATCTTGGCTACCGTATGTTGTTCAACGGTTTGCTTGAGTTGCGGCAGAAACGGTTTCAGTGGCTCGAAGGCGAGGAAGATCGGCTGGTTCAACGCTTCGTCCAGGCGCGTGCCGGACAGTGCGCTGGCCTCCTGATTCCACTGGGTCACGTAAAGCTGCTCGTCGAGGGCGATCAAGGCCGACGGCATCGAGTCGATGATGCTGTTGAGGTAGTTCTGAAAGCCTGTGAGCTTTTTCTCGATCTTGCTGCGCACCTGGACTTCCAGTTCCAGTTTGCGATTGGTGTGGCGGGTTTCTTCAGCCAGGCCCTGAGCTTGATCGTACGCTGCCTGGGAGTCATCCCGGGCACGCTTGAGTTGCTGCTCCCGCGCTTCGATGCGCGAGAGCATGGTGTTGAACGCTTCGGCGAGGCTGCCAATTTCGTCGTGGTTGCCTCGGGAGGCGCGCAGGGCGTAGTTCTCTTCGCGGGTCACTTGCCGTGACAGCTCTTCAAGTTGATGGATCGGGCGGGTAATCAGGCGTTTGATCTGGCGGGCGATCACCAGCCACAACAGCACGCTGAAAATCAGGATGCCGAGACTGGCGGTCAGGGTCCCGGTGTAGAAGGCCACCGGCAATTCGCTGCTGGCCACCAACAAAAGGTGCCCTGGCGCGGTGCCGGGGCGGGGCAGGGTGATCACTTGATTGCTGCGAAACTCGGTGGCTTGCCAGGCTTCGATGTGCCGGTAGCGATCCGGCAGGTTCAGCCTGTCGCCATGCTGCAGCTGCGCCAAACGCTCACCCTTGCCGTCATAAAGCGCGGCGGCTCGCAGTGGTGAATAACTGTTGAGCTCGTTGAGCAGGCGTTCGGCATTGTCCGGCGACTTCAAGGCATCGGCCACCAGGCTCGGGTTGGACACCAGTCGGCCGATGGTTTGCAGCGCCTGGGGAGCCATGCTTTCCTGGGAAATGTAATACGCGGCACTGATAAAGGTCAGGTTGGCGACCAGCAGGATGGTGACCAATAACACCAGCAGAGCGGCCAACAGTTTCTGGCCGACGGGAAGGTTTTCGAGGCGCTGGCGCAATGGCATCAGGTTCATCGCTGAAAAGGAACAAGTGGCCAGCGTAGCCGCTGCTTAGTCGCTGGGCAATCCAAGGCTGAGCAGATGCGCAATCAGTCGCTGCTGCAATTGATTGAGGTGTGGCAGGTTCAACTGGTGCCGCGCCGCCACTTTGCAGACGTAGCCCAACAGGTAGCTGATTTCGGTCCGACGCTGATTGGCGACGTCCTGGTGCATCGAGGAGTAATTGGCCGCCGTGGCTTGAATCACTCGTTCAACCTCCTGTTGAAGATCTTGCGCCGCCGCGGGCTGACCGCAACGCTCCAGCAAATCAGTCAGCTCGCTGCACAGGGTGGCGACTTCGCAGTGATGCTCCTGTAGACCACCATTGCGGCAGTCGTGCAGCACCGTCAGGGGATTGATCGCACAGTTGAGCGCCAGCTTTCGCCACAGCCGGGTCAGGATGTCGGTGCTCCATTCGTGGGGAATACCAGCGACAGTCAGGTCATCCAGCCAGATTGGCGCCACCGGGTGGCCGGCATCGCCCAGCCAGTTGTAACCATGACCGGCGAACACTACACGCCAATCGCCGTCGCGAAACGCGCCTTCGGTGCTCGATGCGAACACACAGCGCGCCTGCGGGACCTGCGCGGCAACCGCGTCCTGGCTGCCGAGGCCGTTTTGCAACAGGATCAACTCGGCATCAGGCGTCAGGCGCTGCGCCAGTTGGGCGATGGCGCTCTCGGCATCGTAAGCTTTACAGGCCACCAGCAAGCGGTTGATCGGTCCCTCGCTGTGTGCAGTTTCGCCGGGGATTTCGTAGGTGTGCGCTTCGCCATGCTCCACCAGCGTCAGCCCGCCAGCGGCCTGATAGGCCCGCAATCGCTGCTCGTCGCGCACAATCAATCTGACCGGCACCCCGGCCCGGGCCAGGCGCGTGGCCCACAAGGTACCGAGACTGCCGGCGCCCAGAACATGCCAAGTGGTCGACATCAGCTTTTTGCTCGGTTTGGCACAGGCATGTGAGGCTCACAGTATCGGTTGGAAAAGACCCGTTATAATGAGCCCGATTTTAACCGCAAGCCAAGCGCGCGCCATCGCTATCGAGCGCGCCTTTTTACTGGAGAGATTACATGCCGTCGTTCGACGTGGTATCCGAACTGGACAAACACGAAGTCACCAACGCGGTCGAGAACGCCGTCAAGGAACTCGATCGTCGTTATGACCTGAAAGGCAAAGGCACCTTCGAGTTCAAGGAAAAGGAGCTGACCGTCAACCTGACCGCTGAAGCGGACTTCCAGCTCGAGGCAATGATCGAGATCCTCAAGCTGGCCCTGGTCAAGCGCAAGATCGATGTGCAGTGCCTTGAAGTCAAAGACGCCTATGCCTCGGGCAAGCTGATGAAGCAGGAAGCGGTCCTCAAGGAAGGCATCGACAAAGAGCTGGCGAAGAAAATCGTCGCTCACGTCAAGGACGCCAAGCTCAAGGTCCAGGCGGCCATTCAGGGTGAGCAAGTGCGTATCACCGGCAAGAAACGTGACGACTTGCAGGAAGCCATCGCGGCCCTGCGCGCCAAAACCTTCGATATGCCACTGCAGTTCAACAACTTCCGCGACTGACCTTAGAGGCGGGATCTGTGGGAACGGGCTTGCCCGCGAAGTATGCGTATCACTCGACATCACTGTTGAATGAAACACCGCTTTCGCGAGCAAGTCGCAATCGCCGCAGTTTTTATCGCGTGCCGGGTAGCCGGAAATCAGGAGAAAGAAGATGGATTTGAATACTGAAGTGGACCACCTGGTCAAGGCATCCCAAGCCTGGATTCCGATGATCATGGAATACGGCAGCCGCGTGTTGCTGGCGGTAATTACCCTGGCCATCGGCTGGTGGTTGATCAACAAGGTGGCGCAAAAGCTCGGTGGCCTGCTGGCACTGCGTAACGCCGATCTCGCGCTGCAAGGTTTCATCAGCAGCCTGGCGAACATCATCCTCAAGGTGTTACTGATCGTCAGCGTGGCGTCGATGATTGGCGTCGAAACCACGTCGTTCGTCGCGGCCATTGGTGCGGCCGGTCTGGCCATCGGCCTGGCCTTGCAGGGCAGCCTGGCAAACTTCGCCGGCGGCGTGCTGATTCTGTTGTTCCGTCCGTTTCGTATTGGTGACTGGATTGAAGCCCAAGGCGTTGCCGGTACTGTCGACAGTATCCAGATCTTCCACACCGTATTGCGCACTGGCGACAACAAAACCATCATCGTGCCGAACGGCAACTTGTCGAACGGTATCATTACCAACACAAACCGCCAGCCGACTCGCAAAGTTGTGTTTGATGTGGGTGTGGACTACGAAGCGGACTTGCAGAAGGCCCGGGAAGTGTTGCTGGAACTGGCCAAGGATCCCCGTGTACTGATTGACCCGGCTCCACAAGCAGTCATTTCTACCTTGGGTGACAGTTCGATTACTGTTTCTCTGCGCGTGTGGGTGAAGACAGCGGATTATTGGGATGTGATGTTCATGTTCAACGAACAGTCCCGGGATCGTTTGAAAACAGCGGGTATCGATATTCCGTTTCCACAGCGGGTAATTCGTGTGGTGCAGGAGTCTGCAGTGCAGTGATTGTTTTTTGATCAATGTCTGACTCTTTTGGTCAGGCATGTTTGCTCACGGATTTGATCGTTTAATACATTGTTTGTAGCCAACAAAAAAAGGCCCATCCGAAGATGGGCCTTTTTTATGCTTACTAACTAACCAACTGCGATTACAAGATCGACAGTGGGTAGTCAACGATCAGGCGGAACTCGTCGATGCTGCCTTCGCCTTCGTCAGCATTGGCGCGGTGCCATGCTTGACGGATACGGAAGGACAGGTCTTTCGCTGGACCTGTTTGAACGACGTATTTGGCTTCCAGGTTGGTTTCGTGGTGTTTGCCATCGGCACCGTACAGGCCAGCGTAAGCGCTGCCTGCTGGAGTGTTGGTACCGTCGATGTCCCAACCTTTCACGTAACGGGTCATGAAGCTCAGACCAGGTACGCCGTATTCGGCCATTTTCAGGTCGTAACGGGCTTGTACCGACTTCTCGCCAGGGGCGTTGAAGTCAGAGTACTGGATGGAGTTGGCGAGGAAAATCGAGTCGCCACCGCGGTTGTTTTTACCCACACCGATGTAGTCGAACGGGGTGTCGCCGTTCACTTTCTGGAAGCCCAGGGTGAAGGTGTGCGCTTTCAGGAACGAGAAAGCAGCAGCGAGCGAGTAGGCGGTGTTGTTGATTTCGCCTGCTTTAGCATTGCCAGTGTCGCGGGTGTTGTAGATGTTACCGTCGAAGTTAAGCGACTGGTCGCCGCCCAGTGCGAGGGTGTAGTTCGCGTTGGCGTAGTACTGGTTCCAGATGTCTTCGAGCTTGGCACCGTACAGCGAAACGCTCAGGTCTGGGGTAATGCCGTATTTGCCACCGACGTAGTCGATGGAGTTGGCTTTCACGCCAGCGTAAGTAGCCCACAGGTCGCCGTTACGGGCGTTGCTGTCCTGGCTGGTAGCCGAGGTGAAGTGACCGCCTTCGAGGTCGAGGTCTTTGACTTCGCTGCTCTGCAGTTGGACACCGGTGGCAGTTTGGTGAAGGATGCGGGAGCCGCCAACAGCGAACACCGGAGAGGTGCTTGGCTGCATGTCGCCGATTTTCAGCTCGGTCTTGGAGATGCGGAACTTGGCGGCAGCGCCGGCTTTGCCCTGGTTGTTTTCGACTTCGCCATCTTTGCCCACGGGCATGTTGCCGGTACCCGAATATTTGTCGGAGCCGTCGAGCTTAATGGCCAGTTGTCCCCAAGCTTCAACGCCGACACCGATCAGACCTTGAGTGTAACCCGAGCTGTACATGCCCTGGATGCCTTGGGTCCAGTCTTTGTCGTCGACTGCGCCGTCTTTCTTGTTGCGATTGTAGTAGTAGTTGCGAACCAGCAAGTCGAGTTTGCTGTCTTCAACAAAACCTTTGGCTTCTGCCTGGTCGCTTACGAAAGGTGCGGCTACTGCCAACTGAGTACTGGCTGCTGCTGCAACTGCCAGTGCGATCATGCTCCACTTCATCACGCGCATCGTGATTTGCTCCTTTGGTTTTAGAAGAGTACTGCCGTCCCACCTGATTTATTATCTGGGCGGCTCTTTCTTTTTGTGTCGGCGCAAACTTATATCACGCCGACCATGTTGGCGATACTTGCGTATCTAACCTTTCGGCTTCTTTACGACCCTGTCGCAAACAGCTTGGTAGATGTCGCAAATTTACAGCCTCGATGCAAGCGGAATGACAACTTCAGCGTTGTTTTCCAAGACTCGGACATCGGTAAAAAGAGTCCCTGGTGAAACGTTTGAATCTCC
Organism: Pseudomonas sp. fls2-241-R2A-110; assembly: GCF_030209165.1. Classification (NCBI taxonomy): domain Bacteria; kingdom Pseudomonadati; phylum Pseudomonadota; class Gammaproteobacteria; order Pseudomonadales; family Pseudomonadaceae; genus Pseudomonas; species Pseudomonas sp. fls2-241-R2A-110. Next base: position 193,720 of record NZ_JARVSN010000002.1, read on the forward strand.
ATCGGGCAACCCTGCCGCTGTTTTTATTTGCCTTGAGGCTTCCACTTCCAGCGGAGGCGACCAAGGCGATATGGGTGTGAATGCAACAAGCGTGCACAAATCAGAATTCTGTTGCCATTTTTTTCTGACGGCCTGCTTGGTGCAGTAAAAACCTCATGAAACCGGGGGCTTCAAGCGCCTGCTGTTCAAGCTTGACGCCTCGGTTTGCATCGTGTTGCACCCTCCCGTTCGACGGCGTGACAACCAAAAACGTTACCGGTTCACCCCACCAGTGAGTAATTGGCGGATGCCTGACGCACTCAGCGTAGACGCACTGTACGATTTTGGTGCAAAAAATTTCAATTGCTGTACCGAATTCACACAGTGTAGGTGCAGCTCGGCTGGAAACTCTTCATTGTTTATCAGTCATTTCGGAGCTGATTCTGACGTAACAGGTGCTGTGATGGTGCGCCGTGTTAGAAAATGTCTCACGACAGGGCGTTCGCATGCCGAATGTCGTTTCGGTGGCCTGACGTTGGCAGTGGTTGGTCGTGAAGCAGGCCGCTTTCACAGGTATGCTGGCGTCTTGTCGCTTGGTGCGCAGCCTCTCTGGAGGCGGACTAAGCTGAAAAATGATGACCAGGCGGGAGTGCGCGCGGTGTTCGCTTTAGATCCACGACTTCAACAAGACACACTACCGATCGGGGATTTCCCGCTTTGCCGGTTGCTGTTATCCAATGATTCCAATTACCCCTGGTTCATTCTGGTGCCGCGTCGCGACGATATCAGTGAGATATTTCAGTTGGATGTCGCCGATCAGCAGCGGTTGTGGCAGGAAACGACGGCGCTGGCGGAACTGCTCAAGGATGCGTTCGACGCCGATAAGTTGAATGTCGCAGCCCTGGGCAATGTGGTCAGTCAGCTGCACATGCATGTGATTGTGCGCAAGCGAGAAGATGCGGCCTGGCCCGCGCCGGTCTGGGGTAAACACTCGTCTGTGCCTTACAGCGCAGAGCAGATCGCGACGATTCGCGAGCGGTTGCGCCTGTTGTTAACCGAAGACTTCACGTTTCTGGAGGGTTGAATCATGAGCCTGGAAGAGCGCGTTACCGATCTGGAGAGCCAACTGGCCTTTCAGGACGATACCATCCAGTCATTGAGTGATGTGCTGGCGACGCAGCAGCGCGCCGTTGAGCGACTGCAGCTGCAGATGGCCGCACTGCTCAAGCGTCAGGAGGAAATGGCTGGCCAGTTCGCAACCTTTGAAGAAGAAACCCCGCCACCGCATTATTGAAACCGCAGGCAATAAAAAACCGCGAGCAGCTCGGCTGTTCGCGGTTTTTTTTGGGGGCCTGGAATCAGCGGCGCGGCAGTGCGGCGATCACATCTTCGGCTTGCAGACCTTTGTCACGATTCATCACGGAAAATTCCACGCGCTGGCCTTCGACCAGAACACGGTGACCTTCGCCACGAATTGCCCGGAAATGCACGAAAATATCATCGCCGGAATCACGGGAAATAAAGCCGAAGCCTTTCGAGGTGTTGAACCACTTGACGGTGCCGGTATCGCGGTTGCTCATGTCATAGCTTGGCGAGGCGGCGGCCGGTGAAGATTTGTAGAAGCTGATGGCCAAATGCAGGAGAACGGCAATCAGGGCGGCCAGCAGGCTGAACAGAACGGCAGGTTGACCGGCGATGTCCGGCATTTTCGCGATCAGCGAAACGGTTTGCAGGACGACGGCCAGGACCAGCAGGGCGCTGACCAGGTTTTGCAGTTGATGACGAGGACCTTTGTTCCAGTAAGGGATCACGGGAGCAAGGGTGAGGTTGAGCAGGCCGAAAAAGGCCAGGTACAGTGCAGCGGGTTGTTGCAGGTAAGGAGCAGCTTCGGGTTGCAGGCTGGGTATGAAGGACAACAGCAAAGCTGCTGCGCCCGTTAGCAGGTGAACGATTTTCAACATTTTGATTAACTCACGTTAAGACGGATCACAAGGAAGAGCTGATGGAGTACGGTTCGCTTCAGAACAATAAGAGGCGTTGGACACGTACCCGGTACCAGCCTATGCGCAGCCCCCGGAAAATAGGCGGTAGCGACACACTGCCTATTTAACAGCAAAGCCTGCAGCTACTCAAATCAGCCAGTCCGGCGGTGCCCTGTAGGGCGATGTGACTCAGGCGGTGATGCCCGCGAGGTCGTGGCAGGCTTCACGTGTGGTTCTGCCGCTGCGATGTCTGGGGGAAGAAATCGTAAATCCTGTTCGCGTGCCGCCTTCCACATCGAAAAATCTGTTTTGCCTCCCTCAAAATTCGCCTGACCATGTAGGAAAACGGCCGGCCTAGGACGGTCTCCATGATCGCCCTTCACCTGTTGGCTTATCCTACGTCGATGGTCATAAAGTCGTCTGGATATACCTTTGCGCCTGCGCTTTTATAAGGCGACCGATAGTGCTCTTACAGAAGGCAACGATGGCAAAGGAGTGTCAACGATATGGTGTACGAAGACAGGCTAGGCGAAGGGAGGGGAGGCCCGATCAAGGAAATAAGGGTTGATCCGTTTGTCAGCGAATTTGATATGGGGTTGGCCCAACCGTTATCCCGCTCGGTGCGCTTGAATGGTTTTGCCACCTGTTTGCGGCTTGAACAGGTGTACTGGGATATTTTGGGTGACATGGCCAAGGTCAATTGCTGCTCGGTCAGTGCTTTGTTGTCGCATGTGGACCGCGAGGTGCATCTGCGTCACGGCGGCGTTCGCAACTTCACCGGACTGGTGCGGGTTGTCTGCGTGGTGCGCAGCCTGAAGGAGGGTGGCTGCGTCACGATGCCTTAGCCGCTGCGGTGGATCGGGCAGAGTGTCGGTCTGTGCAGTCTTACGGCTGCACAGGCTGCATTTAATGGATATAATCCCGCGCTTTGCCGCAAAACCCAGCGTGCGCGGTAGCAATCTGATCGCCGAGACAATCCCCATGCCGATGTACGACTATCAATGTGCTTCCTGTGGTCATCAGTTGGAAGCCATTCAAAAGATCAGCGCAGCACCGCTGGTCGACTGTCCTGCCTGCCAGGCTCCAGAGCTTAAAAAGATGCTGTCCATGCCGGGCTTCCGCCTCAGCGGCACCGGTTGGTACGAAACCGATTTCAAGACCGGCTCGAAGAAGAACCTGGCCGGCGGCGACAAAGCTGACTAGGGTCTAGGGCCTGAGTTGAACGACACGTGCGAGTCCTTGGCATATCGGGAGCTTTATTCAAGCGCCGGGTGAACAAGGTCTCCAACCGAATTTCGAATTACGAGAAGTGAAACCACTACCATGATGCGCAGCCATTATTGCGGCCAACTGAACGAAAGCCTGGAAGGCCAGGAAATTACCCTTTGCGGATGGGTTCACCGTCGCCGTGACCACGGTGGGGTGATTTTCCTCGATATCCGTGATCGTGATGGTCTGGCCCAGGTGGTGTTCGATCCGGACCGCGCCGAGAGCTTCGCCGCCGCCGATCGCGTGCGCAGCGAGTACGTCGTGAAGATCACTGGCAAGGTACGCCTGCGTCCGGCCGGTGCAACCAACGCCAACATGGCGTCGGGCATGATCGAAGTCCTGGGCTACGAGCTGGAAGTGCTGAACGAGTCGGAAACCCCGCCGTTTCCGCTGAACGAGTACTCGGACGTGGGTGAAGAAACCCGTCTGCGTTATCGCTTCCTCGACCTGCGTCGCCCGGAAATGGCCGAGAAGCTGCGTCTGCGTTCGCGCATGACCACCAGCATCCGTCGTTACCTGGACGAGAACGGCTTCCTTGATGTCGAGACGCCGATCCTGACCCGTGCGACCCCTGAAGGCGCGCGTGACTATCTGGTACCGAGCCGTACTCACGCCGGCTCGTTCTTCGCCTTGCCGCAATCGCCACAGCTGTTCAAGCAGCTGTTGATGGTGGCTGGCTTCGACCGTTACTACCAGATCGCCAAGTGCTTCCGTGACGAAGACCTTCGCGCTGACCGCCAGCCGGAATTCACCCAGATCGACATCGAGACCAGCTTCCTCGATGAAAAAGACATCATGGGCCTGACCGAAGGCATGATCCGCAACCTGTTCAAGGAAGTGCTGGATCTGGAGTTCGGCGAATTCCCGCACATGACTTTCGAAGAAGCCATGCGCCGCTACGGTTCCGACAAGCCAGACCTGCGTAACCCGCTGGAACTGGTGGATGTTGCCGATCAGCTCAAAGACGTCGACTTCAAGGTCTTCAGCGGTCCTGCCAACGATCCGAAATGCCGTGTCGCCGCTTTGCGCGTCCCGGGTGCGGCGAGCATGCCGCGCAAGCAGATCGATGACTACACCAAGTTCGTCGGCATCTACGGTGCCAAGGGCCTGGCGTACATCAAGGTCAACGAACGCGCGAAAGGCGTCGAAGGCCTGCAGTCGCCAATCGTCAAGAACATCCCTGAGGCCAACCTCAATGTGATCCTCGATCGCGTTGGCGCGGTTGACGGCGACATCGTGTTCTTCGGTGCCGACAAGGCCAAGATCGTCAGCGAAGCTCTGGGCGCGCTGCGGATCAAAGTCGGTAACGACCTGGACCTGCTGACCTGCAAGTGGGCGCCAATGTGGGTCGTCGACTTCCCGATGTTCGAAGAGAACGACGACGGCAGCTTCACCGCCTTGCACCACCCGTTCACTGCACCCAAGTGCACGCCGGAAGAACTGGAAGCCAACCCGGCGACCGCTCTGTCCCGTGCCTACGACATGGTCCTGAACGGCACCGAGCTGGGTGGCGGTTCGATCCGTATCCACCGCAAGGAAATGCAGCAGACGGTATTCCGCCTGTTGGGTATCAATGAAGCAGAACAGGAAGAGAAATTCGGCTTCCTGCTCGATGCCCTCAAGTACGGCGCGCCGCCGCACGGTGGCCTGGCCTTCGGCCTGGACCGTCTGGTCATGCTGATGACTGGCGCCCAGTCGATCCGTGAAGTGATCGCTTTCCCGAAAACCCAGAGCGCGGCTGACGTCATGACTCAGGCTCCGGGGGCTGTAGATGCCAAGGCATTGCGCGAATTGCACATTCGTCTGCGCGAAACGCCAAAAGCAGAGTAAGACGGACCCTGAAGGCGCATCCTTATGGGATGCGCCTTTTTTACAGGTCGAGATTTTTTTCTTGTTGGCCAGCGTGAATGCGCGGCGGGCAATGTTTCAAAGAGAATTCGGAGCGAGTTATGGCGGGTCATTCCAAGTGGGCGAACATCAAGCACCGCAAAGAACGTCAGGATGCCAAGAAGGGCAAGATTTTCACCAAGTGGATTCGTGAACTGACCGTTGCTGCCCGTCAGGGCGGTGGTGATCCGGGTTCCAATCCGCGTCTGCGTCTGGCGCTGGACAAGGCACTGGGCGCGAACATGAGCCGCGACATCATCGATCGCGCGGTGGCCCGCGGTGCTGGCGCTGCCGACACCGACGACATGGTCGAACTGACCTACGAAGGCTACGGCCCGGGCGGCGTGGCGGTGATGGTCGAGTGCATGACCGATAACCGCAATCGCACCGCAGCTGCCGTGCGCCATGCCTTCAGCAAGTGCGGCGGCAACCTGGGGACTGACGGGTCGGTGGCGTATCTGTTCGAGCGCAAGGGGCAGATCTCCTTCGCGCCGGGCGTCGATGAAGATGCCCTGATGGAAGCGGCCATGGAAGCCGACGCCGATGACGTGGTGACTCACGAAGATGGTTCGATTGACGTGTTCACCTCGTTCGCCGGTTTCTACTCCGTGCGTAACGCGCTGGAAGCAGCCGGTTTCAAAGGTGATGATGCGGAAATCGTGATGCTGCCGACCACCAGCGCCGAACTGGACCTGGAAGGTGCCGAGAAGGTGCTGAAGCTGATCGACATGCTCGAAGACCTGGATGACGTACAGAACGTCTACTCCAACGCGGACATTCCGGAATCGGTCGCCGCACAGCTGGGTTAAGGGCAGCTAAGATCTAATGTGGGAGCCGGCTTGCCTGCGATGCCATCACCTCGGTGTATCAGACAGACCGAAGTGATGGCATCGCAGGCAAGCCAGCTCCCACAATTGTTATTTGGTGTATTGGATATTTTGCTTTTACTCAACCCGCAGGCGTTATGACTTTAATTCTTGGTATCGACCCTGGTTCGCGCATTACCGGGTATGGCGTGGTACGCGATACCGGGCGGGGTTGCGTGTACGTGGCGTCGGGCTGCATTCGCACCGGTTCCGGCGAATTGCATGAGCGCCTGCAAATCGTCTATCGCAGTGTGCGGGAAGTCATTCAGACCTACGGCCCGGTGACCATGGGGATCGAAAAGGTCTTCATGGCGCGCAACGCCGATTCTGCGTTGAAACTGGGGCAGGCGCGGGGGGCGGCGATTGTTGCCGGCGCCGAAGAAAGCCTGGAAATCGCCGAGTACACCGCGACCCAGGTCAAGCAGGCGGTGACCGGCACGGGCGCGGCGAATAAAGAGCAGGTTCAGATGATGGTCATGCACATGCTGAAATTGACCAGCAAGCCGCAAATCGATGCCTCGGACGCCCTGGCCATTGCCATTTGCCATGCCCACACCCGATCGAGCCTGTTGCCGCACGGTCTGGGAGCGGCACGCAGTCGTGGCGGGCGTCTGCGTCTCTGATAGCATCAGCAGTCGTTTTTAGGGAATGAGGGTTTTGCGCCTGTGTTGCCGGCGCAAAACCCTCGTTCTGTCAGTCGCCAGTCATTGATCTGGCCAACGCTCAAGGATCTGAAACGTGATTGGACGCTTGCGCGGCACACTGGCTGAGAAACAGCCGCCGCACCTGATTCTGGATGTAAACGGTCTGGGGTATGAGCTGGAAGTGCCCATGACCACGCTTTATCGCTTGCCGTCGGTCGGTGAACCGCTGACCTTGCACACCCATTTGGTCGTACGCGAAGACGCGCAGTTACTCTATGGCTTCTATGGCAAACGTGAGCGAGACTTTTTTCGCGAGTTGATCCGTCTCAATGGTGTAGGGCCCAAATTGGCCCTGGCATTGATGTCGAGCCTGGAAGTCGACGAGTTGGTCCGTTGCGTGCAGTCCCAGGACACCTCGGCATTGACCAAGGTGCCGGGCGTGGGCAAGAAGACCGCCGAGCGTTTGCTGGTCGAGCTCAAGGACCGCTTCAAGGCATGGGAAACCGTTCCTGCCATGTTTGCACTGGTGCCGAACCAGCCGGGCGGGCCTGATGCGCCAGCGCCGGTCGCCACCGCCGAAAATGATGCAGTCAGCGCGCTGATTTCCCTGGGCTACAAGCCGCAGGAAGCCAGCAAGGCGATTTCTGCGATCAAGGAGAAAGGCTTGAGCAGTGAAGACATGATTCGTCGTGCCCTGAAGGGAATGATTTAAGTGATTGAAGCTGATCGTCTGATTACCGCCACGCCTGGCCCGCGCGACCGCGAGGAAGTCCAGGACCGGGCGATTCGCCCTGTCAGCCTGGCCGAATACATTGGCCAGCCGACCGTACGCGAGCAGATGGAGTTGTTCATCCAGGCGGCTCGCGGACGTAATGAATCGCTGGACCACACGCTGATTTTCGGGCCGCCGGGTCTGGGCAAGACCACCCTGGCCAACATCATCGCCCAGGAAATGGGCGTATCGATCAAAAGCACCTCGGGCCCAGTGCTCGAGCGCCCGGGCGATCTGGCCGCGCTGCTGACCAACCTTGAACCACATGACGTGCTGTTCATCGACGAAATCCATCGGCTGTCGCCGATCGTCGAGGAAGTGCTGTACCCGGCCATGGAGGATTTCCAGCTCGACATCATGATCGGCGAAGGGCCGGCCGCACGCTCGATCAAGCTTGATCTGCCGCCCTTCACCCTGGTCGGCGCCACCACCCGTGCCGGCATGCTGACCAACCCGTTGCGCGACCGTTTCGGGATCGTCCAGCGCCTGGAGTTCTACAGCACCGCTGACCTGGCGACGATTGTCAGTCGTTCGGCAGCCATTCTCGGTTTGCCGCTGGACCCGGAAGGCGCTTTTGAAATCGCCCGTCGTGCTCGCGGCACGCCGCGGATTGCCAATCGCCTGCTGCGCCGGGTGCGCGATTTCGCCGAAGTCCGGGCCAAGGGCCATATCACCAAGCCGATTGCCGACCTGGCGTTGAACCTGCTGGATGTCGACGAGCGTGGCTTCGATCATCAAGACCGGCGTCTGTTGTTGACCATGATCGAGAAGTTCGATGGCGGGCCGGTCGGCGTCGACAGTCTGGCGGCCGCCATCAGCGAAGAACGCCACACCATTGAAGACGTGCTGGAGCCGTACCTGATCCAGCAGGGCTATATCATGCGCACGCCACGGGGACGAGTTGTTACCCGGCACGCGTACTTGCACTTCGGTTTAAACATTCCGTCACGATTGGGCGAGATGCCCGTGGTAGACGAGTTCCTCGATGCCGTGGACGATTAATCACCTTTGCGCGCCGATTTATTCGGAGTTTGTGCGGTCTCAGGACCGTGCATTCGCCAGAAAGCCGCGAATCAATGAAAAACAGTTGCCTGGCCGGATTGGCAACCTGAGGAGTAAGCACTAGAGTATGCGCGCGCAAAACGGGCTTGAGCCTTTCGCACTTCGTTGTCGCGTTTATTACGAGGACACCGATGCGGGCGGCATCGTGTATTACGTCAATTACCTCAAGTTTATGGAACGGGCTCGAACCGAGCGGCTCCGGGATCTGGGCTTTGCCCAATCGGCGCTGGCAGGGGAGGACCTGTTGTTTGTCGTGCACTCCAGCGAAGCGCGTTACCACGCGCCGGCGCGACTGGACGACGAGCTTCTGGTAAGCGCTGAAGTAATCGAATTGAACCGAGTCAGCCTGCGCTTCAAACAGCAGGTCAGGCGGGCAACGGATAATGTGCTGCTCTGTGAAGGGCAGTTTCTGGTGGCCTGTGTGCGCACTGAAAGTTTAAAACCCCGGGCCATTCCCGAAGCTCTACGTGCGGCCTTTGCCGACGTGAGCGGCGCGGGTACACACTCAAAGCAGGAGATAAAGCGTGGAAGCTAACGTCGTCGACCATTCCTCCATGTGGAGCCTGGTCAGCAATGCCAGTATCGTGGTGCAACTGGTAATGCTGATCCTGGTAGCCGCATCGGTGACCTCATGGATCATGATTTTTCAGCGCAGCAATTTGATTCGTGCCGGTCGACGTGCCCTGGAGAGCTTTGAAGAGCGCTTCTGGTCCGGTATCGACCTGTCCAAACTCTACCGTCAGGCTGGCAGCAACCCTGATCCGGATTCGGGCGTCGAGCAAATTTTCCGTGCCGGTTTCAAGGAATTCTCCCGTCTGCGTCAGCAGCCTGGCGTAGACCCGGAAGCGGTCATGGAAGGCGTGGCCCGTGCCATGCGCGTTGCCATCTCCCGCGAAGAAGAAAAGCTCGAGCAGAGCCTGCCGTTCCTCGCCACCGTGGGTTCCGTCAGCCCGTACATCGGTCTGTTCGGTACGGTCTGGGGGATCATGAACTCCTTCCGTGGCCTGGCCACTGCCCAGCAAGCGACCCTGGCCACTGTGGCTCCTGGTATCGCCGAAGCACTGGTCGCCACCGCGATCGGTCTGTTCGCCGCGATTCCGGCCGTTATCGCTTACAACCGTTTTGCTGCTCGCAGCGAAACCCTGCTGGGCCGTTACTACACCTTCGCCGATGAATTCCAGGCGATCCTGCACCGCAAAGTGCACACCAGCGAAGAATAAGCAGGTAATTTCCAATGGCTTTAATCGCTCGAGCTCGCAAAAAGCGCAAGCCGGTTGCCGAGATGAACGTGGTGCCCTACATCGACGTGATGCTGGTGCTGCTGGTCATCTTCATGGTGACCGCGCCAATGCTCAATCAGGGCGTGAAAGTTGATCTGCCCAAGGTTTCCAGCGAAGCCTTGCCGCAGGACAACAACACCCAGGTCCTGACCATTTCGATCAAGGCTGACAAGACCTACTACTGGAACCTTGGCAGCGAAGTCGACACCGAAAAGCAGCAGGACAAGGCCATGACCTTGCCGCAGATGACGGACGCGGTGACCAAGATCATTCGCGCCGGGACCGAAGGCGGCAAGCGTACCCAGGTGTTCATCCGTGGCGACAAGACCGTCGATTACGGCTCCGTGATGGGCGCCATGGGCGGATTGCAGAAAGCCGGGGTCGGTAATGTTGGCTTGATTACCGAGGCACCCTGATGCAGCAAATGCGAGAGCCGTCCGCCTCGGAAAGCTACTTCTGGCCTAGTGTCTGGGCGATTGTCTTGCACGTGCTGGTGTTCGGCATGCTGTTCGTCAGTTTTGCCTTCACACCGGAGCTGCCGCCGGCCAAGCCGATTGTCCAGGCGACCTTGTACCAGCTGAAGTCGAAAAGTCGGGCGACCACCCAGACCAATCAGAAGATTGCGGGTGAAGCGCAGAAATCTGCTGCGCGTCAGACCGAAGTCGAACAGATGGAACAGAAAAAGATCGAACAGGAAGCGATCAAAGCCGCGGAACAAAAGAAGGAAGACGCGGCTCAAAAAGCCGAAGAATCCAAGAAGGCCGACGAGACGAAGAAAGCTGAAGAGGCCAAAAAGGCTGATGAAGCCAAGAAAGCCGATGAAGCCAAGAAGACTGCCGAAGCCAAAAAGGCCGAAGAGAAAAAATTGGCTGATATAGCCAAGAAGAAATCTGAAGAAGAAGCCAAGAAAGAAGCTGAAGAAGAGGCCAAGAAAGCGGCCGCTGAAGAAGCCAAGAAAAAGATCGTCGAAGACGCGAAGAAGAAAGCCGCCGAAGAGGCCAAGAAGAAATCTGAAGCTGAAGAGGCGAAGAAGAAAGTCGCCGAAGACGCGAAGAAGAAAGCTGCCGCCGATGCTGCGAAGAAAAAATCGCAGGAAGCGTCACGTAAATCCGCTGAAGAGAAAAAGGCCCAGGCCTTGGCAGATTTGCTTTCCGACACGCCTCAGCGTCAGCAAGCCTTGGCGGATGAGCAGGGTGACGAAGTCGCCGGCAGTTTCGATGATTTGATTCGTGCTCGTGCAGCGGAAGGCTGGGCTCGTCCACCTTCGGCACGCAAAGGCATGACGGTCGTGTTGCAAATCGGCATGTTGCCGGACGGTACGGTGACTTCGGTCAGTGTGGCCAAGTCCAGTGGCGATGGTCCGTTCGACTCGTCGGCAGTTGCGGCGGTCAAGAATATTGGACGTTTGACAGAAATGCAGGGAATGAAGCCGAGCGATTTCGCTCCGTATCGTTCATTCAAGATGACATTCACACCTGAGGATCTAGCCTTGTGAGAAACCTTCTTCGAGGAATGCTTGTCGTTATCTGCTGCCTGGCAGGGATAGCGGCGGCGGATGAAAAAAACATTCTGGTCACCAGCGGCAGTGATCGGGCAACGCCGATCGCGGTAGTTCCGTTCGGCTTCCAGGGCGGCACCGTGCTGCCAGACGACATGGCCGAAATCATCGGTAACGACCTGCGTAACTCGGGTTATTACTCGCCGATTCCAAAGCAGAACATGATCAGCCAGCCTAGCCAGGCCAGCGAAATCATTTTCCGTGACTGGAAGGCTATCAGCGCCCAGTACATTATGGTCGGCAGCATCGTTCCAGCGGGCGGTCGCCTGCAGGTTCAATACGCGTTGTTCAACGTCGCCACCGAGCAGCAAGTGCTGACCGGCAGCGTGTCGGGCAGTGTCGATCAACTGCGCGACATGGCGCACTACATCGCCGACCAGTCGTTCGAAAAACTCACCGGTATCAAGGGTGCGTTCTCGACACGCCTGCTGTACGTGACGGCCGAGCGTTTCTCCGAGAAGAACACGCGCTACACGCTGCAACGTTCGGACTATGACGGTGCCCGCGCCGTGACCCTGCTGCAATCGCGCGAGCCGATCCTGTCGCCGCGTTTCGCACCGGATGGCAAGCGCATCGCTTATGTCTCTTTCGAGCAGAAGCGTCCGCGTATTTTCATGCAGAACATCGACACCGGTCGCCGTGAGCAGATCACCAACTTCGAAGGCCTCAATGGCGCGCCAGCCTGGTCACCGGATGGCAATCGCCTGGCATTCGTACTGTCCAAGGACGGCAACCCGGACATCTACGTGATGAACCTGGGTTCGCGTCAGATCAGTCGTGTCACCAACGGTCCTGGCATCAACACCGAACCGTTCTGGGGTAAGGATGGTTCGACCATCTACTTCACTTCCGACCGTGGCGGCAAACCACAGATCTATAAAACCAGCGTAAGTGGTGGTGGTGCGGAGCGTGTGACCTTTATTGGTAACTACAACGCCAACCCGAAACTGTCGGCTGACGAAAAGACCCTGGTGATGATTCACCGCCAGGATGGTTTCACTAATTTCAAGGTGGCAGCCCAGGATTTGCAGCGAGGTAGTGTAAAGATCCTCACTGATAGCACTCTGGACGAGTCGCCTACTGTTGCGCCCAACGGCACCATGGTAATCTACGCCACCCGCCAGCAGGGCCGGGGAGTCTTGATGCTCGTGTCCATTAATGGACGCGTAAGGCTCCCGCTTCCTACCGCACAAGGCGAAGTCAGAGAACCTTCCTGGTCCCCTTACCTGAACTGACGCGGCGCTACACGTTGTACTTAACACACTGGGGTTCATTAGGAGTTTCACGATGGAAATGCTGAAGTTTGGTAAATTTGCTGCGCTGGCTCTGGCCATGGCTGTAGCTGTAGGTTGCTCGTCCAAAGGCGGCGACAATGCCGGTCAAGGCGCTGTCGATCCAAACGCTGGTTACGGCGCAAACACTGGTGCCGTTGACGGTTCCCTGAGCGAAGAAGCTGCTCTGCGCGCAATCACCACCTTCTACTTCGAATACGATAGCTCGGACCTGAAGCCAGAAGCCATGCGCGCTCTGGACGTTCACGCCAAAGACCTGAAAGCAAACGGCGCTCGCGTTGTTCTGGAAGGCAACACCGACGAACGTGGTACTCGTGAGTACAACATGGCACTGGGCGAGCGTCGTGCGAAAGCCGTTCAGCGTTACCTGGTACTGCAAGGTGTTTCCCCAGCTCAGCTGGAACTGGTTTCCTACGGCGAAGAGCGTCCAGTTGCTACCGGCAACGACGAGCAGTCCTGGGCTCAAAACCGTCGCGTCGAACTGCGTAAGTAATTCGTCATGCGAACGTGCCGTCGTGCTGTAACTGTTTTGGCTCTCAGTCTCACATCGCTTGCGGTGTGGGCTGCGGTTCCTGTGGTCGATAACAACTCCGGTTATAACAATAGCGGGAGCAGTTATCCGCCTGCGGGTTACGGTACGAACGGCGCCTATGCCGGGGGAGGGGTTTCGGCCCCTGTCTCGGCACAGGGCGAGCTGTTCAACCAACTGCAATCGATGCAGGAGCAGATTTCACGTCAACAGGGCGTGATCGAAGTTCTGCAAAATGATGTAGCGCGCATGAAGCAGGAAAACCTGGAGCGATACCAGGATCTTGATCGGCGCATAGGATCCGGCGTAGCACCAGCCGCAACTCCTGATAATTCTTCCACCGGTGGCAATTTGAATGCCCCCGGTGCAGCAGTAGGCGCTAGTGCAGGAGCGGCAGCCGCAGCCGCGCAAGCACCCGCCGCGGGTAGCGAACCGGCCGACCCGGCGAAGGAAAAGCTGTACTACGACGCAGCCTTCGACCTGATCAAAGCCAAGGATTTCGACAAGGCCAGCCAGGCTTTTTCCGCATTTCTGCGCAAATACCCAAGCAGCCAATACGCGGGCAATGCCCAGTACTGGTTGGGCGAAGTGAATTTGGCCAAAGGTGATCTGCAAGGCGCGGGTCAAGCTTTTGCCAAGGTTTCGCAGCTGTACCCAAAGCATCCAAAAGTGCCTGATTCGCTGTACAAACTGGCTGATGTAGAGCGCCGCCTCGGTCATACCGACAAGGTGAAAGGCATTCTGCAGCAGGTGGTGTCGCAATACCCGGGCACTTCCGCCGCTCAACTGGCCCAGCGTGATCTGCAAAAAATGTAGGCCTGTGAGATTCGTTTTGAAGAAACCCGCGCTTGTCGCGGGTTTTTTCGTTAGAATTCTACACCCTTTTTTGAAACACGCTTTTTGGGATCTGCGCGATGGCGGGGTTCCTTGAAGTGCCTGACGGAGGCGGACAGCCTGTTTAGCTGTCATGCCCGTGGCGACTATGCAAGACACATTGAGAATCACCGAAGTTTTCTACTCGTTGCAGGGGGAAACGCGGACTGCCGGGCTGCCCACAGTTTTTGTGCGCCTGACCGGTTGCCCATTGCGTTGCCAATACTGCGACAGCGCCTACGCGTTCACTGGCGGCACCGTGCGCACGCTCGACGACATCCTCGAGCAAGTGGCCGGTTTTCGTCCGCGTTATGTCTGTGTCACCGGCGGCGAGCCGTTGGCCCAGCCGAATGCCATCCCATTGCTCAAGCAGTTGTGTGACGCCGGTTACGAAGTGTCACTGGAAACCAGTGGTGCTCTCGACATCTCGGCAGTAGATTCCCGAGTCAGTCGTGTAGTCGACTTGAAAACCCCGGGTTCGAAAGAAGCGCACCGCAACCGCTACGAGAATATCGAACTGCTCACGCCCAACGACCAGGTGAAGTTTGTCATCTGCTCGCGGGAAGACTACGACTGGGCGGTGTCCAAACTCATCCAGTACGGTCTGGACCAGCGAGCAGGCGAAGTCCTGTTCTCGCCAAGCCATCACGACTTGAATGCGCGGGATCTGGCTGACTGGGTGGTGGCGGACAACCTGCCAGTGCGTCTGCAATTGCAGCTGCATAAATATCTTTGGAATGACGAGCCGGGGCGCTGATATGACTGAACAACTGAACACTACTGAAAAGCGTGCGGTCATCCTGCTGTCCGGCGGCCTGGACTCGGCAACCGTCGTGGCCATGGCTCGCGCCGAAGGCTACAGCTGCTACACCATGAGCTTCGACTACGGTCAGCGGTCCCATGCCGAATTGCACGCGGCGGAGCGTGTTGCTCACGACCTGGGTGTGGTCGAGCACAAGGTGATCGGCCTGAACCTGAACGGTATCGGCGGCTCGGCGCTGACCGACAGCAGCATCGACGTGCCGGAGGTGCCAGGCGAAGGTATTCCGGTGACTTATGTGCCAGCTCGCAACACGGTATTTCTGTCGCTTGCGCTGGGCTGGGCTGAAGTGCTGGGCGCACGGGACATCTTTATTGGTGTGAACGCCGTGGATTACTCCGGTTATCCAGACTGCCGTCCTGAGTTCATCGAGTCCTTCGAGCGCATGGCCAATCTGGCAACCAAGGCTGGCGTAGAAGGCACTGGCTTCCGTATTCAGGCGCCACTGCAGAACCTGAGCAAAGCGCAGATCGTCCAGGCAGGCGTGAAGCTGGGGGTCGATTACGGGCTGACCGTTTCTTGCTATCAGGCCGACGATCAGGGCCGTGCGTGCGGCAAGTGCGACAGCTGCCGACTGCGTGCGGAAGGCTTTGCAGCAGCCGGCGTAAGCGACCCAACACCTTATTTTTGATTTATTTTAAATTAGGTGTTGAATAGTCCTTAAAAATCAGTATTATACGCGCCACCACACAGCGGGTCGTTAGCTCAGTTGGTAGAGCAGTTGGCTTTTAACCAATTGGTCGTAGGTTCGAATCCCACACGACCCACCATTTTTGTAGCAGTTTTAAAAGTCTGGAAGGCCCACGCAAGTGAGGATTTCCGGATTTTTTTTTGCCCGCGATTTGTGCCGGGCTCAGGGTGCGGCTGCACCGCATGGCATAGGTCAGAATCATCTTTTGCATCCGGCCGTTATTCTGTAGCCTTGCGCCTCTTCAACGCTGTCCGTGCCTGATGAATACTCACTCTCCGGCGGTACCCTGAAGGGTCCGGAGCCGGGTGTATACTCGACTTTCGCGCGAATGCGCCTGCAGGTCTTGCAAACATGACGCAGATTTCCGAACGCCTTCTGGTTCAAGCTCACCTCGATGCCAAGCAGCCCAAGCCGCTGACCGTCGAGGAGGAAGCTTTCTACCGTGCCGCCATCGCCGCCGAGCTCAAGGCTCAGGATGCGGTGCTGGTTGCTCACTTCTATTGCGATCCGGTGATTCAGGCCCTGGCCGAAGAAACCGGTGGTTGCGTCTCCGATTCGCTGGAGATGGCCCGCTTCGGCAGCGCTCACCCAGCCAAGACCGTGGTCGTTGCCGGTGTGAAGTTCATGGGCGAAACCGCCAAGATCCTCAATCCTGAAAAACGCATACTGATGCCTACCCTCGAGGCGACGTGTTCGCTGGACCTGGGTTGCCCGGTGGACGAGTTTTCGGCGTTCTGCGATCAACACCCGGAGCGTACGGTGGTGGTGTATGCCAACACCTCGGCGGCGGTCAAAGCCCGGGCTGACTGGGTGGTGACGTCCAGCTGTGCGCTGGAAATCGTCGAAAGCCTGATGGATAACGGCGAGACCATCATCTGGGGCCCGGACAAACACCTGGGCACCTACATCCAGCGCCAGACCGGCGCCGACATGCTGCTGTGGGACGGTGCCTGCATCGTTCACGAAGAGTTCAAGTCCAAGCAGCTCGAAGACATGAAGGCGCTGTACCCGGACGCCGCGATTCTGGTGCACCCGGAGTCGCCGACCTCGGTGATCGAACTGGCAGACGCCGTGGGTTCCACCAGTCAGTTGATTGCGGCGGCGAAGAGCCTGCCGAACAAGACCCTGATCGTCGCCACCGATCGCGGCATCTTCTACAAGATGCAGCAGCTGTGCCCGGACAAGGTCTTCATCGAGGCGCCAACGGCCGGCAACGGCGCGGCCTGCCGTAGTTGCGCACACTGCCCGTGGATGGCGATGAATACCCTTGAGCGCCTGCTCAAGAGCTTGAAGGAAGGGGCGAACGAGATCTTTGTTGATCCGGCGTTGATCCCGCAAGCGATCCGGCCGCTGAAGCGCATGCTCGACTTCACCCAGGCTGCACGGATGAAACTGGCCGGCAACGCCTGAAAACACGCAAAAAACTGTGGGAGCGAGCCTGCTCGCGATAGCGGTCTGTCAGTCATATCAATATTGACTGATACACAGCTATCGCGAGCAAGCTCGCTCCCACAGTGGTTTCTGTAAGGATGAATTATTTGGTTTTCTTCGGGACGCGCACAATCCGGGTGTTGGAGTAGATGTCATGCCAGCTGCGTTTCTGTTTATCGAACAGCGACCAGATGAAGCCCAGGCCAACGCACAGCAACGACGCGATCGACACCACAAACCGCAACAGTGCCTGCCACAGGCTGATGGACGAACCGTCGGCGTTCTGCACGCGGATGCACCATACCTGCATGCCCAGCGTCTGACCGGACCAGGTCCAGAACTTGGCAAAGAAGCCAAACAACACAAACAACAGCACCGTCGACAGCAACGGATCGCCGTCCAGCGCGCCGGCTTCGGTGAGGGCGCGCATTTTGTCTTCGCCGATGATCGCCATCTGGATCATCTTGTAGATGCCGCTGGTGACGATCAGCAGGGCAGTACACAACAGGAAGTCATAGAACATGGCTGCCAGGCGCCGGCCCAAGGTGGCGGCGGGGAAGTCGCCCTGGGGAGTGAGCAGGTGTTTGGACATCGCAGCCTCTGGACGGAAAAGAAGCCATTTTACGGATTTACGCGCACAAAAAAGCCCCTGATGTCAGCATCAGGGGCTTTTTCGTTACAGAAGATTAAGCTTCTGCTTGTACTTCGTCAGCCTGCATGCCTTTCTGGCCTTGCACAGCAACGAAAGTCACTTTCTGGCCTTCTTTCAGGCTCTTGAAGCCGTTGCCCTGAATGGCGCGGAAATGCACGAACAGATCCGGACCGCTTTCAGGAGTGATAAAACCAAAACCTTTCTCGTCGTTAAACCACTTGACGGTACCGCTCTGACGTTGGGACATTTCTTATTTCCTTTGACGCAAAAAATTAATGACAGTCTCTTTCTCATGAAAGAGTACTGGGGCTGGTTGCAGGAGAGTAAGAAGACGTCGAACGGGATGTAGCTAACTTGTAGGCTACTGCCCAGGTCACGATTCCAAGCGACCCATGCAAACACAGTGAACAGACTCTACGCCAACTACGAGAGAAAAAACAAGCCCCTGTGAGAGGCCCGGTTTTGCTGAGGTTGGCGGTTAGTGTGCTCACTAGTGCGGGCTTATTCGATGAGGAGGTTCAATTGTTTTCGAACGTTATAAGCAACGTTCATAAACGAAGCTTAGAGCCGACGACATGCACTATTTTATGGCGATTGCGTTACACATTAGTGCACTGTTAACGCAACCGCGTTACTTATAGAAACAGTCAATCAGCCGCGATAGTAGCGTTGTGCAACAAATGGCATTTTGCTTACAAGCAAAGGCACCTTTTTCCCACGAACAATCGCCCAAACAGGTGTGTCGATGGCGATGTACTTGCTGTCGAGGTAACCCATCGCCAAAGGACCGCCCAAGGTGGGTCCGAAACCGCCGCTGCAAACCGTACCGATGATGTCGCCCGCTTCATTGACGATTTCAGCGCCTTCGCGCACCGGAGTGCGTTCCTGGGGCAGCAGGCCGACACGTTTGCGGCTGACGCCGTTTTGCTGTTGCGCGAATACGGTTTCAGCGCCGGGGAAGCCACCAGCCCGTGCACCATCGGCGCGACGTGGCTTGGAGATGGCCCACAACAGGCTGGCTTCGATCGGCGTGGTGTCGGTGTTCATGTCGTGGCCATAGAGGCACAAGCCGGCTTCCAGGCGCAGGGAGTCGCGAGCGCCAAGGCCGATGGCTGCCACTTCAGGCTCGGCCAGCAGCGCGCGAGCCAGGGCTTCGGCGTTGGCCGCCGGCACGGAGATTTCGAAACCGTCTTCACCGGTGTAGCCCGAACGGCTGACAAAGCAGTCCACGCCGAGCAGTTTCACGCGAGTGAACTGCATGAAGGTCATCTTCGCCACTTCAGGCGCCAGGCGCGCGAGCACAGCGACTGCCGCCGGACCTTGCAACGCCAGCAACGCGCGTTCTTCGAAGAGTGGCTCGATGGTGCACTGATCGCCGATGTGGTGGCGCAGGTGCGCCAGGTCCTGATCCTTGCACGCGGCGTTGACCACCAGGAACAGCTCGTCGTTACCCAGATTGGCGACCATCAGGTCGTCGAGGATGCCACCGGTTTCGTTGGTGAACATCGCGTAGCGTTGCATGCCCACTGGCAAGTCGATGATGTCAACCGGCACCAGGGTTTCCAGGGCCTTGGCGGCATTGGCGCCGGTCAGGTGGATCTGGCCCATGTGCGAGACGTCGAACAGCCCGGCCTGATCACGGGTGTGCTGGTGTTCTTTCATCACGCCCAGCGGGTATTGCACGGGCATGTCGTAGCCGGCGAACGGCACCATGCGCGCGCCCAGTTCGATGTGCAGTGCGTGCAACGGGGTTTTCAACAGGTGTTCGGTGGACATATTCAGCTCCTCAAAAGTAGGCAGATGCGCGTGCGCATCAGCACTCGATAATGTTGACCGCCAAACCGCCACGGGCGGTTTCCTTGTATTTGCTTTTCATGTCGGCGCCGGTCTGGCGCATGGTGCGAATGACCTTGTCGAGCGAGACAAAGTGCTGGCCGTCGCCGCGCAGGGCCATGCGTACCGCGTTGATCGCCTTGACCGAGCCCATGGCGTTGCGTTCGATGCAAGGTACTTGCACCAGCCCGCCAATCGGGTCACAGGTCAGGCCGAGGTTGTGTTCCATGCCGATTTCCGCAGCGTTTTCCACCTGCTGCACCGTGCCGCCCAGCACCTCGCACAAGGCGCCCGCCGCCATGGAACAGGCCACGCCGACCTCACCCTGACAGCCGACTTCTGCGCCGGAGATCGAGGCGTTTTCCTTGTAGAGAATGCCGATCGCAGCGGCGGTCAGCAGAAAGCGCACGACGCCGTCTTCACTGGCACCGGGAATGAAGCGCATGTAGTAGTGCAAAACCGCCGGGACGATTCCTGCTGCACCATTTGTGGGCGCGGTAACGACGCGTCCGCCGTTGGCGTTTTCTTCGTTGACCGCCAAGGCATACAGGTTGACCCAGTCCAGCACCGATAACGGATCGCGCAATGAGGATTCCGGGTTCTTGCACAGTTGCCGATGCAATGCGGCGGCGCGGCGCTTGACCTTCAATCCACCGGGCAGGATCCCTTCGTTGCGGCAACCGGCGGCGACGCAATCCTGCATCACTTGCCAGATATGCAGCAGCCCGGCGCGGGTTTCCGCTTCGGGGCGCCAGGCGCTTTCGTTGGTCAGCATCACCTGGCTGATGGATAAGCCGTAGGTGGTGCAATGGGTGAGCAGGTCCTTGGCGCTTTTGAACGGGAAGGTCAGCGGCGTGGCGTCTTCGACAATGCGGTCGGCACCGGCCGCGTCTTCATCGACGACAAAACCACCGCCGACCGAGTAATACTCGCGGCTGCGGATCTGCAGGCCGGCAGCATCGAACGCGCGAAAGATCATGCCGTTGGGGTGATAGGGCAACGGTTTGCGGATCATCGCCAGGTGTTCTTTCTCGTTGAACGCAATGCTGTGTTCGCCGAGCAGGTTCAAGCGACCATTGCCGCGAATGCCTTGCAGACGGGCGGCGACGGTTTCGGTATTCACGGTGTCCGGGTGTTCGCCTTCCAGGCCGAGCAACACAGCCTTGTCGCTGCCGTGGCCTTTGCCGGTGGCGCCGAGCGAGCCGTAGAGCTCGACTTTGATGCAGGTGGTTGCCATCAGCAGCCCTTCACGGCGCAGTCCTTCGGCAAACCGCGCGGCTGCGCGCATCGGGCCGACGGTGTGGGAGCTGGAGGGGCCGATGCCAATCTTGAACAGGTCGAACACGCTTAACGACATGAGTTGTTCTCCGGTTTCTTGTTATAGGAATGGGCAAATCTGGAGTGTTACACAGGCCCCTGTGGGAGCGAGCTTGCTCGCGATAGCAGACTGACATTCATCATCGATGTCGACTGGAAGACCGCTATCGCGAGCAAGCTCGCTCCCACAGGGCTTTGTAGTGTTCTTGAAAGTGGGGGCAGGCAAACCTGCCCCCACACAGGTTTAAGCGTAGCTTTCGATCGACGGGCAGGCGCAAACCAGGTTGCGATCGCCAAACACGTTGTCGACGCGGCCGACCGGTGGCCAGTACTTGCCTTCGATCAGCGACGCAACCGGGTACACCGCCTGCTCACGGCTGTACGGATGCGTCCACTCGCCTACGATTTCCGCAGCGGTGTGCGGCGCGTTTTTCAGCGGGTTGTCGTCCTTGTCCAGGGTGCCGTTTTCCACAGCGCGGATTTCTTCGCGGATGCGGATCATGGCGTCGCAGAAGCGGTCCAGTTCTT